>CALXBW010000004.1 GCA_944386645.1 uncultured Clostridia bacterium
TCATTAATTGACCAAACCAAGGTCTTGCAAAAGCTCTTCCATCAGTTTTAACTATTTCTTCTATATGCTCCTTATTTAATAAATCAAAAATAGGAGCATTTGGGTTAGATAAAATATTATCATGCAAAATAGATTTTACTTTAGAAAGGTAATTAGGATTATGTGTTTTAGGGTAAGGGCTCTTTTTTCTATAAACAATTTCATCAGGAAGGTAATCTTTCATAATATATCTTAATAATCCTTTTTCTCTTCCATTTAGAGCTTTAGTTTCCCATGGAATATTCCAAACATACTCAACTAATCTATAATCACAAAAAGGAACACGCACTTCAAATCCATTATACATAGACATTCTATCAGTTCTATCTAATAGTGTTTGCATAAACCAATTTAAATTTAAGTGAAATATTTTTCTTTTTTGTGCAGTTTCTTTTGAATCGCTATCTAAAATTTCAACTTCATTTAAACTTTCATGATATTTATAATCAATATATTCTTTTAGGTTAATTTCTTTAGATATATCTTTATTTAATAAATTTTGTCTTTCTGAAATTGCAATAGACCAAGGAAAAGTATTGCTTTTTAAAGCATCTTCTCTAAAAAACCAAGGATAACCACCAAAAACTTCATCTGCACATTCTCCAGAAATAGCAACAGTTGCATCTTTTTTGATGTTTTTACAAAATAGAAGAAAAGATGAATCAACATCTGCCATGCCAGGCATATCTCTTGCTATCATGGCTTCATATAAACTGTCAGCAAGTTCAGGAGTATCAATATATATAGTGTGATGATTAGTGTTTAAAGTATTTGTCATAATATCTATATAATATTTATCAGAATTAGGTTGAAAATCACTTTTTACAAAATTTTTGTCATTATCTATATAGTCAACAGAATAAGTATTAAGTGTAGGTAAATTATTTTCTTTATAATAATCACTTGCAAATTTAGTAATAATACTTGAATCGAGTCCACCAGAAAGTAGAGTACAAAGAGGAACATCAGAAACTAATTGTCTTTGAATTGAGTCTTCTAATAAAAATTTAGTTTTATTACAAGTTTCAGAAAAAGAGTCGGTGTGTTTTTTGCTTTTTAAAGACCAATATCTTTGTGTATTAAAACCAGAAGAATTAAATATGGCAAAATGAGCTGGCTTAATCTCATATATATCTTTAAAAACAGTTTTACCAGGCGAATGTGCTGGACCAATTCCAAATAACTCACATAAACCAGTTTTGTCTACTTTAGCAGTAACTTCTGGATGTTCTAAAATACATTTTATCTCTGAACCAAAAATAATATTGTTATTAACTAGAGTATAATATAATGGTTTTACACCAAAATGATCTCTTGCCAAAAATAGTTCTTTTTTATTTTTATTCCATATAGCAAAGGCAAAAATACCATTTAATTTGTTAACAACATTGTAACCAAAATATATAAAAGACTTTAGCAATATTTCTGTATCGCAATGTCCATCAAAAGAAAATCCTGCTTCAATTAATTCTTCTTTCAATTCTTTAGTATTATAAATTTGGCCATTATAAACAATTATGTAATCATTATCATTATAAGTTGCAAGCATCGGTTGTTTACCACCATCTGGATCAATAACAATTAATCTCCTTTGTCCAAGACAAACATTAGTATCTATATAATAACCTTCTTCATCTGGTCCTCTTTTACTTATAATATTTGTCATATCATTTAAAACATATTTATAACTTGAAATATCTTTAGTTAAATTAACAAAACCTGTAATTCCACACATTGTTTACCTCCAAATATAGTTTTATAATTATATATATTAGTATATGTAAATTTCATATAAGTATTGACAAAAATCAAAAATACTTGTATACTTTTATAAGTATTTATTAGTTAGTAATTTTTACATATATATAGGAGATATGTAACTAGAGGAGGGAAAAAAGATGGCACAACCAAAAAGAAGATGGTCAAAAGCAAGAACAGGACATAAAAGATCAACATGGAAACTAGAAAATCAAAATTTAGCAACATGTAAACATTGCCACGAACCAGTATTACAACATAGAGTATGTTCAAATTGTGGATATTATAATGGAAAAGAAATAATAGAAAAAAAAGCTGAGTAAAATATACAAGTTAGACTTGTATATTTTTTTTTATTATAGTATTATATTATTGAAAAAAGGAAATAATATTCGGGGTGATATATTTGGAGGATATTATAAAGGAAGTTATAGATATAGATAACTATGCAAAGCAAATAATAGAAAGTATAGTTAATAAAAATAATAATATAGAAGAATATATAGAAAAAGAAATAAAAAACAGAAAGAGAAATATTGATTTAGAACTAGAAAATGCTTTTAAAAAAGAGAAGAATAAATATGATGAAAAATTAGAGGAATACAATAAGATAATTAGAAGAGATGAGAGAGTGAGAATAGAAGAACTAGAAAACAGATATGGTTTAGAAAAAAATAAATTAGTGGATGAAATTTGTAATTATATAATATATAATTAAAGAGGTGTGTAATGTCAGATTTAAAGAAATTTGCACATGTTAATGCTAAAGTAAAAGGAATGTATGGCAAAAAAATTAATAATGATGATTATTTGGAATTGATAAAGCAAACTGATTTAGAAGAAATTGTAATAAAATTAAAAGAGAAATTTGAATATTTAAAAAATTTGAATGAAAATAATACAACAAGAGAGCAGATAGAATTATTATTAAAGATGGATTTAATTAATGACGTTGTAAAAATTGAAAAAATTTTAGATGATAATTCTAAAAAAATTTTAAAATTATACATGGAAAAATATAAAATAGAATACATAAAAAATAGATATATGTATTTAATGTTAGGAAAAAAACAAGAGATAAATAAAATAAGAAATCTAAGTGAATTATACAAAGAAATTGATGAGATAGATTCTTGTAGAAATTTACAAGAATTTTTTGAATTTATAAAAGATATAAAATATAATAAAATATTTTTAAAATATAATAGTGTGTACTTTGGTCCAGAAAATAAATCATTATTCAAATTAGAAAATGAACTAGAAAAGATATATTTTGAAGATTTATATAAAGATATAAAAAAAATGAAAGAAAATAATGTTAGAGATATTATAGGAAAACAGATAGATTTATTTAATGTGTTATGGATATATAGGTCTCAGAAATATTATGGATATTCTAGTGAGATAAAAGAAAATTTAATACAAGTAAACTATAAATTAGATGAAAAAGAAATTAATGAATTATTATCAGGTAAGAATTATCAAGATGTCTTAAAGAAAACTATATATGTGAAAGTAATAGAATTTGAAGGGAATTTAGAAGAGAAGATAATAAAGTATTTAAATACACTATATATAAAAAAATTTAAAACAGATATGTTTGATATGTCTATGGTAATATCATATATAGAGTTAAAAGAACAGCAGATAAAAAATATTATTAATATAATAGAGGGTGTTAGATATGACATGAATAGACAAGATATACAGAAGAAAATTGTATACTAGGGGGGGTAAAAATGGCAATTGAGGAAATGAAACTGCTTAGTGTTGTTGGAAAAGAAAAGTATATAGATGATTTTATAGCTAATTATTTAATCGATAGTGGAATACAACCAGAAGATGCTATAAGGGTATTTAATAAAGGATGGAAACTGTCTTATTTTAATTATGACAATACAGCAAGAGGTTTAAAAAAACAATGTGATGAAGCTATGAAACTTTTAGAGATAGAAGATGTTGAACACGTAGAAAAAATTGAATTGGATGAAAGCATAGAAGAGTTATCAGAACATTTAAATAGTGTTTATGAAAGTATTAGTAGTTTAAAAAAATATATTGTTCATAAAAATAACTTATTAAATAATTTAACTGAAAAAATAGAGATATTGAAACATTTAGAAAAAATAAATGTAAATTTGAAAGATTTATATAATTTAAGGTATATGCGTTTTAGATTTGGAAGAATAGATAAAACAAATTATCAGAATCATTATTCTGATTTTCAAAATTTAAAAGCAATAGTATTTGAAGTAGAAGAAGACGGAAATGACTTATGGATAATATATTTAACTACAGATAACTATAGTAAAGAAGTAGATAGCTTTTTTAATATTGCTAAATTTGAAAGAATTTGGTTGCCATCAGAAATAGAAGACATTCCATCTGAATATCTGGAAAGAGCAAAAGATAGATTAAGTAAAGTAAAATCTGAATTAGAAGAAGCTATTAGTAGTTTTAATATAGCTAAAAAAGAATATAAGATACAATTGTCTAAAATGTATGAGAAAATAAACTTATATATAAAAATAAGTAATGTGAAAAAGTATATGGCACATGATAATAAAGGAAATTTTTACATTGTAGGGTGGATGCCAACTAGTAATTTAGAACAGATGATACCTAGATTAGATAAAGAAAAAGATATAGATTATGTAGTTAAATCACATATGGAGGTGCCAAATATTCCTCCTACAAATATGAAAAATAATAAATTTTTCAAACCATTTGAAGAAATAGTAAAAATGTATGGACTTCCAAACTATACTGAAATAGATCCGACAAAATTTGTAGCAATTACAGCGTTTTTAATGTTTGGTTTTATGTTTGGAGATGTGGGACATGGTCTAATATTACTAATAGTTGCAATAATATTAAGTAGGAGAAAATCAAAATTAGGTCCAATATTAGTTTTTGGAGGTATCTCTTCAATTATATTTGGATTTTTATATGGAAGTATTTTTGGAAAAGAAGATATAATACCACAAATATTAATAAGTCCTATGGAAGATATACAAACAATGCTTATTGCAGGTATTGGTATAGGAGTAGTATTAATATTAATTTCTATGATACTTAATATAATAAATGCTATTAAAAATAAAAATAAGGCAAAAATATTTTTTGATTCCAATGGAATAGCAGGTATTGTATTTTATATTACAGCTTTAGCAACAATAATAGGTTTTGCGATTAATGAAAAAATAAACATTTCAATTGGGATAGTAATTATTTTAATAGTTATTCCTTTAATTTTGATTCTATTTAAAGATAAATTAGAAGGTTGGATGGATAAAAAGAAACAAAAAACAAAAATTTCTTTTGTAGAAAAATTTTTTGAATTATTTGAAATGTTACTATCATTTATTAGTAATACAATATCATTTGTAAGATTAGCAGCTTTTGCAATAAATCATGTTGGACTTTGTATGGCAGTATATATATTATCTGATATGCTTGGTGGAGTAGGAAGTATTGTTGTTAATATTATAGGTAATATAATAGTTATTGCTTTAGAAGGTTTAATTGTATCGATACAAGTGTTAAGATTAGAATATTATGAATTGTTTAGTAGATTTTATTCTGGTGATGGTAGAGAATATGTACCAATTAATAATGAGAAAGAGGAGATTTAATTATGTTAAAAAAGTTTTATAGTATATTAATAATATTTATTATTTTAATAGGTATAACAGTAACTGCTGTATATGCAGTAAATACAAGAAGTTCAGATGAAGATGTTTCCAATACAGAAATTAGTGAAGAATATGGAGTAATGCCAATAAACGAGACTATTGCTGAAGAAACACAAAAACAAGCTGATAATAATAAAGGATTTGGATTAATTGCTGTTGCATTATCTACTGGTCTAGCATGTATTGGTGCTGGTATAGCTGTGGCAACAGTTGGTTCAAGTTCTGTAGGTGCGATAAGTGAAAATCCTAAGTTATTAGGTAAAACAATTATATTTGTTGGACTAGCAGAAGGTATTGCAATATATGGTTTAATTATATCAATTATGATTTTAAATGAAATATAATAGGAATGATAATAATGAAAATATTTTGTATTAGTGAAGATGAGGATATTTCACTTGGATTAAGACTTTCTGGAATTGAATATGCTATTTTGAAAGAAGAAAATGAAATATTAGATAAGATAGATGAATTAATAAAAAACAAAGAATATGGCATAATTATTTTAACAGATAAAATATATAAAATGATTTATGATAAGGTTGAAGAATTAGAAAAGAAAATAAATATTCCTTTATTTATTAAAATTCCAGAAATAGGAGATGAAAAAAATGAATGATATAAAAAGTAAATTAGAGGATTTAAGAGCTGATTGTATTATGCAAGCTAAAAATGAAGCTGATGAGATGAATAGAAATATAGATGAAAAAGTAGAAAATGATATTAAAGAGCAGATAGAAGAATATAGTAAAAAACAAAAAATTAGATTTGATAGAGAAATCAAAGGATTGGAAAAGCAATATAATACAAAAAAATATGAACTAGAAAAAAATTCAAAAATGAATTTAATAAAAAAACAAAAAGAAATAATATTTGATTTAATTAATTCTGTAGAAATGAAAATGAAAGATTTTGTACAAAGTGAAAAATATTTTGACTACTTAATTAATAATATAAATAATTCATTAAATAAAATTGGTAGTAAAAGTAATAATGTAATTATTTATATAACTAATTATGATAATAGTAGATATAGCAATATGTTATTAGAGAATTTTAAAGATTACACTATTGAAACTATTAGTGATAATAATATAGGTGGTTGTAAGTGCTTAGATAAAAATTCTAATGTTATTATAGATAATACAATAAGTTTGTTAATCAGAGAAAAAATAGAGGAAATTTATTAGGAGTGATTATATACTATGGGATATAAATATATAACTAAAGTTAATGGACCAGTAATAGTTGCAAGTGGAACGGCGGATTTTTCAATGCATGATATTGTTCTAGTTGGAAATTTAAAATTATTGGGTGAAGTAATAAATTTAAATGGACAAGATGCAATTATACAAGTATATGAAGATACATCTGGATTAAAAATAGGAGAAGAAGTAGAAGGTACAGATGCTCCTTTATCATTAACACTAGCTCCTGGAATAATAGGAAATGTTTTTGATGGGATACAAAGGCCACTACCTGTTTTAAGAAAATTAGAGGGAGATTTTATTTCAAGAGGTTTAAGTATTGAATCAATTAATACAGAAAAAAAATGGACATATACACCTATAGCTAAAATTGGAGATAAAATAACTAAAGGATGTTTTATAGGAGAAGTAAAAGAAACTGAAAGTATTATTAATAAAATAATGTATTCAAATGATAAAGAAGTTGAAGTAGTAGAGGTTGTAAAAGAAGGAGAATATACTGTAAATGATACAATTGCTAAAGTTAAGGATAAAGAAGGAAATATAGAAAATATAACTATGGTACAAAAATGGCCAGTTAGATTGCAAAGAGGGTATAAAGAAAGGATAGTTTCTAGTGAACCATTAATTACAGGACAAAGAATAATCGATAGTATATTTCCAATAGCAAAAGGAGGTACTGCTGCTATTCCTGGTGGATTTGGTACAGGGAAAACGGTGTTGCAACATCAGTTAGCCAAGTGGAGCGATGCAGATATAATAGTTTATATAGGATGTGGTGAAAGAGGAAATGAGATGACAGAAGTTTTAGAAGATTTTCCTAAATTACTTGATCCAAGAACTAATAGACCTCTAATGGAAAGAACAGTATTGATTGCAAATACATCTAACATGCCTGTTGCAGCTAGAGAAGCTTCAATATATACAGGAATAACAATTGCCGAGTATTATAGAGATATGGGATATAATGTTGCAGTTATGGCAGATTCTACTTCTCGTTGGGCAGAGGCTTTAAGAGAAATCTCAGCTAGATTAGAAGAAATGCCAGCAGAAGAAGGGTTTCCATCATATCTTCCTTCACGATTATCAGAATTTTATGGTAGAGCTGGTATGGTTAAAAATTATAATAATACTACGGGTTCTATTACAATTATAGGAGCGGTTTCACCGCAGGGAGGAGATTTTTCAGAACCCGTTACTCAAAATACAAAAAGATTTATACATGTATTTTGGGCATTGGATAGAGATTTAGCATATCAGAGGCATTATCCAGCAGTAAATTGGATGATAAGTTATAGTGAGTATGCTCAAAGATTAGAAGATTGGTATATTGATAATGTAAGTGTAGATTTTTATGATTATAGAAAAAGAATAGTAGAATTGTTAGGAGAAGAAAATAGTCTGATTGAGATTTCTAAAGTAGTAGGAAAAGATGTTTTACAAGATAATAAAAAATTAGTTCTTAGAGCATGTCAATCTATTAGAAGTGGATTTTTAATGCAGAATTCTATGGATGAAATAGATACTTATATACCACTAGAAAAACAATATAGGATGATGCAGACAATAATAATGTTATATGATAATTCATCGAAATTAATAGATAAGGGAATTCCTTTATCTGAGATAAATGAATTAGGATATTTTGATGAATATTCTAAATTAAAGTTTAGTATAAAAAATGATGAAATTTATAAATTTGATGAGATAGATGAAAAATATAAGAATGGATTAAAAAGATTAGAAGATGAATATAGATATCATATATAAATTATGTTGAAAGGAATGGTTATTTTGAAAGCTGAATATATCGGTTTAGAAAGAATAAATGGACCATTAGTATTTATAAAAACACCAAAGGATATATCTTTTAATGAACAAGTAGAAATAGTATTAAAAAATGGAGAAACTAGAATAGGTAATGTAATTGTATTAGACAAAGATATTACAGCTATTCAAGTGTATGAAGGTAGTAATAGTATAAACTTAAATGGTACAAAAACTATTTTAAAAGGTAAATCTCTTGAATTAAAATTATCTGAAGATATGTTAGGAAGAATGTTTAATGGTGTAGGTGAACCTATAGATGGTTTGGGAGAGATTAACTCAGATATAAAGAGGGATATAAATGGAAGCGCGATAAATCCTGTATCTAGGAAATATCCTAGAAATTATATAGAAACTGGAATATCTTCAATAGATGGACTATTTTCACTTATTAGAGGACAAAAGCTACCTATTTTTTCAGGAAGTGGATTGCCACATAATGAATTGGCTGAAAAAATTATAAGGGATTCTAATATAACAGGAGAAGGAAAATTTGCAGTTGTGTTTGGAATGATGGGTGTGGAATATGAAACAGCTAGCTTTTTTAGGAAGAGTTTTGAAGAAAGTGGAACACTTTCTAAAGTAGTTGTATTTCAAAATTTATCAAATGACCCATCAATAGAAAGAATATTAACACCAAGAGTTGCATTAACATGTGCTGAATATCTTGCATTTGATTTAGATTATCAGGTGTTAGTTGTTTTAACAGATATGACTGCATATGCTGAAAGTTTAAGAGAGATATCTTCTTTAAAAGGAGAAATACCTAGTAGAAAAGGATATCCAGGATATTTATATAGCGATTTAGCTTCTATATATGAAAGAGCAGGAATGGTACTTGGTAAAGAAGGTTCAATTACCCAAATACCAATATTAACGATGCCAAATGATGATATTTCAAATCCAATACCAGATACTACAGGATATATTACGGAAGGACAAATTGTTCTTTCTAGGGAATTGTTTCAAAAAGGAATTGAACCTGCAATAAATATACTAGATTCTCTTTCTAGATTGATGAAAGATGGAATCGGAAAAGATTATACAAGAGAAGATCATAAAAAAATATCAGATCAATTATTTTCATCATATTCGAAAGTTAAAGATGTAAGAGCATTAGCCAAAGTGTTAGGTGAAAATGATTTGTCTGATATGGATAGATTGTATTTAAAATTTGGAGATGAATTTGAAAAGAGGTTTATAAATCAAGGTAGGGATGAGAGAAGAAGTATTTGTGAAACTTTAGATTTAGGATTAGAGATTTTAGAAATACTACCAAAAAGTGAGTGGGATAAATTTAATTAATCCTATGGAGGAAGAAATATGGAGAATCAATATTTACCAACAAAGACTAATTTATTAAAGATAAAAGATTCTATAAAATTATCAAAGCAAGGAAGAGAACTATTAGAAAGAAAAAGACTAATATTAATGAAAGAAAAAGAAAAATATATTGAGCAAGTAGATAAATTGAGAAAAGAGATGAAGGACTTATTCCATGAGGCTTTTTCTTTATTTAAACAAGCAAATGTTGATATGGGAATAAATTTAATATCAGATATTTCAGAAGAAATTCCTAAGGAAAAAAGTGTAAGTATAAAATATAAAACTGTTATGGGAGTAGAGATTCCATCAATTATTTTTAGAAAAAATGAGAAAAAGGAAAATTTAAATTTTGGATTTTATAATACAACAATTTCTTTTGATAAAGCAGTTATAAAATTTAATGAAATAAAAGAAAAATTAATTATGCTTACAGAACTTGAAAATACAATTAAAAGACTTGAAATTGCAATTACAAAAGTTCGAATGCGTTCTAATGCACTTGAAAATATTATTATACCAAGAGATGAAAAAATTAGTAAAAAAATACAAGAAACTTTGGAAGAAAAAGATAGAGAAGATTTTTCTAGATTGAAATTAATAAAAAGAAAGTTGAATAATTGAGAATATTATAATTATAAGTTCAGTGTAATTCTAATACAGAAAAGAGCGAAGTAAATGGAAATAAAAGGTCATGTAGAAAACTTTATATATCAAAATGAGGTTAATGGTTATAGTATATGTTTATTTGATATAGGTGAAGAAGTAATTACAATTGTTGGATATTTACCATTTATTAATGTAGGCGATACTTTAAAGTTAAATGGAAATTATGTTATACATCAAGAATATGGACAGCAATTTAAGGTGTTAACTTTTGAAAAAATGCTTCCAGAGACTACTGAAGGAATGGAAAAGTATTTAGCAAGTGGTGTTATAAAAGGAATAGGCCCAGCTACTGCAAAAAAAATAGTAGATAATTTTCAAGAAGAAACAATCCATGTTTTAAAATTTGAACCAGAAAAACTTAGTCAAATAAAAGGAATTACAAAAGAAAAAGCAATAGATATATCTAATGAGTTCAATGAAAAATGGGAATTGTGGCAAATAGTAGGTTTTTTAGAAAAGTTTCGGTATTAGTACATCAAATTGTAAAAAGGTATATGATGAACTAGGAAAAGATGCTATAGAAAAAATAGAGATGGATCCATATATATTAATTGATATAACATATGGTGTAGATTTTAAGAAAATTGATAAAATGGCAATGGAAATAGGAATTGACACATGTAGTAATAAAAGAATTGAAAGTGCAATAAAATATGCATTAAATATATCTGGAAATAATGGACATACATGTGTTTTAAAAGAAAATTTGATGAAGTTCATTGAAGAGTTGTTACATATAGATAAAAAATATATAGAAGATTCGATTGTAAATTTAAGAACAAAAAAGCAAATAGTTTTGGAAAAAAGAGAAGATGTAGATTGGGTTTATTTATATAAAGCATATAAAGCAGAAGAAAACATTGCTGAAAAATTACTAACTTTACTTAAAAGTAAAAATGTTAAGAAAATTGATAATATAAAAGAAAAATTGGAGAAACAAGAAAAACAATATAATATACAGTTATCTGAAAAGCAAAAAGAAGCAATTGAGTTAGTTAATAATAATAATGTTTGTGTTATAACTGGTGGACCAGGTACAGGAAAAACAACTATAATAAAAAATATAATAGATATTTATAAGACAAAAAAGTTAAAAGTAATTTTATGTGCACCAACAGGAAGAGCTGCTAAAAGAATGAAAGAGGCAACTAATGAAGAAGCAAAAACTATACATAGATTACTTGAAATAGGCAAAATAGAAGAAGATAGAAATAGTATGGTTGAGTATGATGTAGCTCCAATAGATGCGGATGTTATAATAATTGATGAGATGTCAATGGTAGATACATATATAATGAATTATTTAGTAAAAGCAATTTATAGAGGAACAAAATTAATATTAGTGGGAGATGAAAATCAATTACCATCTGTTGGTCCAGGGACTGTATTAAAAGACATAATAGATTCTAAAAAAATTCCTACAATATGTTTAAATAAAATTTTTAGGCAAGCTGCAAAAAGTCAGATAGTATTAAATGCTCATAATGTAAATAATGGAAAAGATTTTGTAAAAAAAGAAGATATGAATTCTGATATTAAGGAAGATTTTTTCTATATAAATGAATCAAATCAGGAAAAAATATTAAATCATGTTCTCACACTTTCTAAAAATAAATTAAAAATGTCTGGTAGTGAAGATTTTTATAATAATATACAAGTGTTAACTCCGACTAAAAAAGGATTAGTTGGAACTAGAGAGCTTAATAAAAGACTACAAGAAGTATTAAACCCTCCATCTGAAAGCAAAAAAGAGAAAAAATATGGTGAGGTAGTTTTCAGAGAGGGAGATAAAATAATGCAAATAAAAAATAACTATGATATTTTTTGGGAGAAAAGGACTGGAAATTACGAATCTGGAACTGGTATTTTTAATGGTGAAATGGGAATTATAGAAAATATTGATGAAGAATCAAAACAAGTAAAGATATTATTTGATGATGATAAAATTGTATGGTATACATATTCTGACTTAGAGCAGATTGAACATTCATATAGTATAACTATTCATAAATCACAAGGAAGTGAGTTTGATGTAGCAATAATAGTAATTCCAAAAGCTTATCAAATGTTATTAACCAGAAATTTACTATATACAGGATTGACAAGAGCAAAAAAAATGCTTATATTAATTGGAGGGAAAGAAACCATAAATTTTATGATTCAAAATGCAAAAATAAAACAAAGAAATACTGGTTTGAAATTTAAATTACAAAATAGTTTATTAAATAATTTTTAGTAAACTGTAGATATGGGGGCATAAAGGAGAATAAATTGTATAACTTTTTGAATTTATGTTATCCAAATGTATGTGGTATTTGTGAGAAAATAAGTAATGAATATATATGCAATAAGTGTAGATTAAAAATAAAACAGTATACTAAGTCAATTATAAACGAATTTGATAATGCAAAATATTTTAATACTCATGCATATATGTTTGCATATGATGGAATTATAAGAATGAAAATTATAAAATATAAATTTTTAAATTCACCCTATTTATATAAATTTTTTTCAAATATTATTTTAAATGATTTAAAATTAGTAGATTATATTAGAAGTTTTGATGTTATAATTCCAGTACCAATACATAAAAAAAGAAAGAAAAAAAGGGGATATAATCAATCTGAATTAATAGCAAAAGAAATAGCAAAAAGATTAGAAGTTCAATTACAGTTAAATGTATTATATAAAAATGTAAATAATTCACCACAAAGTACTTTAAATCAAGAACAAAGAAAATATAATGCAAAGGGTGTATATATATTAAAAAATGAGAAATTAATAAAGAATAAAAATATATTAATTTTTGATGATATTTATACAACTGGTAATACTGTAAATGAGTGTAGTAAGATAATAAGAAATGCACAAGTTAATAATGTTGGAGTATTAACACTAGCAAAAGATTAAAAGGAGAGATAAATGGAAGATTTAGTAGAAAGTATATTAGATTATGTAAGAGCAGATTATACAGATTATGCAATTATGATAAATGGAGAATGGGGAAGTGGAAAGACATATTTTTGGAATAATAAAGTAAGAAATAAAATTGAATCTTTAAGATTAAACGGAAAACAGTATACAACAATATATATGTCTTTATATGGAATATCAAATTTAGAGGATATAAGTAAAAAAATTTTTATAGAAACTACTCAATTAATGGATAAGAATCTAAAAAGATATATGTATGCACATAATCAACTAACTATTCCTGAGTATGCAAAAACTGGATTAGATATGGCCAATTTTTTTGGAGTTACAAAAAATGGTGATAGAGTAGATTATGAGCAGTTTTTTACAACTGATGATAAAGTATTATGTTTCGATGATTTGGAAAGAGCAAATGTTGATGTTATAGATATATTAGGATATATTAATAATTTTGTTGAGCATGACCATATAAAAACTATAATAATTTGTAATGAAAAAGAGTTGTCAAATAAATTAAAAAGTTCTAATCTTGAAATGAAAACTTTTATTGCAACATATTTATTAGATAAAGAAGGAGATTTATCTAAGACAGATAAACCAATGGTTGAAAAAATTAGAGACAAAATAGAATATGTATTTGATAAAGCAAATGATTATGAAAGAATAAAAGAAAAATTAATAGGTGAGACTTTTGAATATGTTCCAGAATTTGCTTATATTATTGATGGTTTATTGATGCGTTATTCAAAAGATGAAGATTTAATAAGATTTTTAAAGGAAAATTCACAATTATTGGTTTCAACATTTAATAAAAGTGGTACAAGAAACTTAAGAATTTTAAAACATGCATTAAATGATTTTAAAAAAATATTTGATATGGTTAATAAATATTACCCAAATACAAATTATAAAGTTTTAAAAACTATGCTTATATTTACAATTGCTATTTCATTTGAAATAAAAGCAGGAAAAATTACAAAAAATAAATTTATAAATATTGAGAATAATGAAGAATATAAAGCGATACTTGTATCATCAAGAGTTTTAATGGATAATAGACAATTCTATATTAAAGAATTTGATAATAACTATTATTACAATTTTAAAGCAGAATATAGATTTTTTAAATTTATTGAAATATATGTAAGAACTAGAATATTTGATATGAAGGTATTTAAAAGAGATATGGAAGTTATAATAAATACAATAGATACTGATAAATTACCAGGTTATAAAAGATTATTAACAGAAGAATACTGGAAGATTTCTGATGAACAGTTTAATGGGGTCATTGAAGAAGTTGTAGACGATGTAAAAAATGGAAGAATTGGTCTAATTGATGTTGTAAAATTATATGTATATTTTAATTATTTTTCTAAAAGAAAATTAATAGACTATGATACTAAAAGTATAAAAAATCTTTTCTTAAATGGAATGAATATATCTGCTTTAACTTCTGAATATTGTGACGATGCAGATGAACAATTAAGTCAAATAGGTATAGGTGAAATAACTCCAGATATGCAAGATGTATTTGATCATTTTGAAAATATAAATAAAACATTAAAAGATAAAATGTATGCACAAAATGCAGAAGATCTATTTAAATGTATTCCAATGAAAATGGAGATGTTTTATACGAAGTTTGAAAAATACATGGAAATACCAATATTCAAATATTATGATGCATATCAAATATTCCAGAGAATATCATGTGCTAATAATGAAGATATAGTTTCTATAAGAGAGTGTTTGATGAAAAGAGCAAAAAAATATACGAAAGAGTTAGAGCCAGAAATTGAAAATTTAACAAAATTAAAAAATATAATAGATACTTATTTAGCTGGAAAAGATATAGGTATAAAAATAGTAATGTTACAAGAATTTTCAAATGATTTAGATACTATATTAAAAATATATAAAAATGAGCCTACATTAGAAGGAATGCAAATACAAAGTAGTAACGTTGAATAAAACTCACAAGTGCATTTATATATTTTAGAAAAATATAACAGTAGAAATGTATGGGAAAACATCGTTTGCCCAAACTCCAAGGAGCCATTCAAAAAACTTACAAAAAATTAATATATTATTTTATCGGTCTCACATTCTTCGTAAGTATGAGCTTACGATGTACAACTACTTCGACTGTCAAAAATAATATATTAATTTTTTTTTGACTAAGCCTAGATAAAAAGTAAAAAACTATTCACTCTTCACTATTCATTATTAATTATTCATTGCAATCAAAGATTGCGGACATAACATTACAAGTGCATATATATTAGAAAAATATAACAGTAGAAATGTAGGGGCAAACATTGTTCGCCCGCTCAACAAGGATCTACTAAAAAACATTTAACAAAAATAATATATTTATTTTTAACTGTACGAGAGTATGATTTTAAAAATTGTTTACATTGAAAATTTTTATGATATAATGTAAAAAAATTAAAAAAGGAGAAGTGAAATGAAAAGAAAAATTTTTATAAGTACATTAATATGTTTAATTGTTTTAGTAATGTCAACTAATGTACATGCATTAAAACTTGTTTTAGATGCTGGACATGGAGGTTCTGATTCAGGAGCAATTTATAATGGAGTTTATGAAAAAAATATTAATCTTAGAATTGCTTTGAATTTGAGAGAATATTTAAGTGATTATGAAAATGTAGAAGTTATATTAACAAGAGATAATGATACTTTTGCAGAAGTTTTTGATAAAGCTATGGTAGCGAGAATAAATTCTGCAGATTTATTTATTAGTTTACATACAAATGATACAGAAGGAACAGGAAATGGTGCTGAAGCTTTTGTTTCTGCAAATACTAGTTTACCAAAATACAATGAACAAACTACAGCTTTAGCTAATAAAATATTACAAAATCTTTCAGCTTTAGGTTTAGAAAATAGAGGTGTAAAAACAAAACAAATAAGAACAGAAAATGGAGATTTTTATTATAGAAACCCTGATGGAACAACTGCTGATGCTGATTGGTATGGTATTATAAGATATGCAATGAGAGGCTGCAAGATGGACTATGGTGAAATAATATATGGGCAATATAATGATATAAGAGATGGAAGCGGAGTTCCTACTATTTTAGTTGAACATTGTTTTATTAATGGTGATTTTGAATATATAAATTCAGAAGAAGACCTAAGAAAATTAGCAGAAGCTGATGGAAAGGCTATAGTTGACTATTATGGATTAAAGAAAAAATCTGTAGATACAAATATAAGTTTAACTGCAAATAGTACAGATATAAATTCTGGAGATCAAGTAACAGTAAATGTTAATTCATCAACTGCATTAGGAGCTTATGAAGTTTCTATAGTAGATGATGGTGGATTAAATTTTGTTACAAGTTCTGGACAAGAAGGTAGTGGAGGACAATTAATAACTGGTTCATCAACATCAGGAGTAAATGATTTAGCTACATTTACTTTCGAAGCTCCTGATACAACTTTAGATAAGACATATAATGTTAAAATAAAAGTTTCAAAAATGGAGACACCAAATAATAATCCAGTATATGAAAAAGAAGCAACTATTACTATAAATGCTAAAGGTAGAGAAGCAAAAACACAATTTGTTGGTGAAATTAAAAATGAGAAATTACCTAATACAGGTTTAGGTTTTTTATTAGGAAATAAATCTGATATATTAGATGGTAGTGATTTAAAAGCCACATACTCTGATAGCATTATAGAGAAAGATGGAACAGAAATTACAGAAAATACACAATTTGTAACAGGCGATATTGTTGATATTGATGGTACAAATTATATACTTATAATATATGGTGATGGAAATAAAGATGGAAAAATAAGTATATTAGATACATCAACAGTAATATCTGAAATACGTGGAAAAAAGCAATTAGATGATGTTCAAAAAATTGCACTTGATGTGACAAAAGAAGGAAAAATAAGCGTTTTGGATTCAACAAAAATAATTAACGTAATTAGAGGAAAAAGTGAGTTTTTATCATTGCTAAATTAATATACTTGACAAATACTAAAATTTAGTATAGAAATATAGTAAATAAAAGGAGGTGAAGGAGAGGGTTTTAGGTGAGTAAAAAAAATTTCAACACAGGTAGAAGAGCTAAAAAAAGCAATAGAAAAAAAATTGCAATAAAAATATATTTTGTTATAATTGTTATTTTTGTTATAATAACAGGAATGGTAATTGCAAGTAATAAAAAAGATGATAACAAAGAAAATAATATAGCACAAAAGGCATATAGTGAAAGTCAAACAAATGTAAGTAATTTAACAGATATTAAAGAAGTAAAAAAACAAGATGAAGTAGTATCTGTTAGCGATATGCCAAAAAAAATAGGAAATTATGAAGTGATAGGAAAAATTGTAATAGATAGTATAGATGTAGAAAAATATATATTAAATAGAACTACTATAAATTCATTAGATTTATCTGTAACAAAGTTTACAGGGCCTGAAATAAATGAGGTAGGCAATTTTTGTATAACAGGACATAATTATAAAAATATTTTTAAAAGATTAAAAGAATTAGAGATAGGTGATGAATTTTATTTAGTAGGTACAGATGGTAGAAGGGTTTATTATAAAATATATGATAAATATTCTATTAATCCAGAAAATGAAGAATGTTTAAATCAAGAAACAGGAGGAAAAAGAGAAGTAACATTAATTACTTGCGATCCTGGTGCTGTAACAAGATTAATAATAAAAGCAGAAGAGAAAATTTAGGAGGAAATAAAAATGAAAAAAACTTTAATAGGATTTATAATAATGGTTGTAGCAATGTTTATGGCCTTATCAGGAGCTGTTAATGCTGCAACAAAGATGACTGTAGAAGGAGCAAAAAATGTTGAAGTGGGAGATGAAATAACATTAACTGTTAAATTCCCAGAAGCATTTGGATATCAATTTACTGTTAATTTTGATGATACAAAATTAGAATATTTAGGTACACTTGAAGCTGTTAATAATGGATCATTTACAGTAGCTTTTCAATCAACAGGAGATGAAAGATTTACATCTTATGATTTAAAATTTAAAGCTTTGGAAAAAGGTGATGTTAATATTACAATTTCTGATTTAGAATTTGTAAGTGAAGATGTAGAATTAATAGATGTTGAAGCACCAGATCCAATAACATTTTCAATTACAGAACCAGTAACTGATCCAGAACCAACACCTGATCCAGATGAAAATACAACAGGTGATGAAAATAACACAGCTGGAGATAATACAACTGGAGATGAAAACAATATAGGAGATAACAATACAACAACAGATGATGAAAATGGAAATGTTGCTGGAAATACAGATAACGGAAATACAAATAAAGAAGATAATGGAGATGAAACAATTACTTCACTAAAAGATGCAAAAACAGGTTTTGATATAATGTATGTTGCTTACTTATTAATGGCTATAGTAGTAGCTGCAGTAATTGTTAAGGTTTCAAAAAGAAAATAAGAAATAATATAAATTTATAAAAGAGGTCATATAAACTATAAAAAGTTTAATGACCTCTTACTTGTTGTAAAAATAATTATTTTTTACATTTAACAAATCACTACGTTTTAAAAGAAAACTTATATATTTAATCGGAGAGAAGGAAGTTTTCAAGAAACTGCGATTTGTCTATAATTTAGAATAAATAGAAAGAATTAATCTTTCATAATTTTACCTTTTAAAATTAATATAAATAAACTAAATTCATATCATAAAAATTAAAAGATAAAATTTAATTTTGAGCATAACTATTTTTGAACATTTCTATTTGCAATTTCAATAGCCTTTGTAACTATATTACCACAAGTTTTAGAAGGTACATTACTCCATCCACCATCAGCTTTAACTTGTTCATATACTCCTAGCTCTTTTGCTATTTCTTCTTTTAATGCTTCAGACATTATGCTCTTCTTAGTTGAATTATTAGCCATCAGGTAAAAACCTCCTCAGAGAAGAAAAGTAGTATTTCAAAGAAATTAAAAAAATTATTAAGTATACTTAAATAAATATAAAATATAAAGAAATACTAAATATAATATATAATAAGTAAACTTGAAAATAAAATTTTAATTTCTTTAATATTATTATGAGCAAAAAAACAAAAAATATTTATAGATAAATTTGCCAAAAAAAAATTAAATAGTTTACAATGAAATAAAAATGTGTTTTAATAATATTATTATGTAAGGGGAGATGATTACTTATGAAACAAAAATTCTACATTACAACGCCAATATATTATCCTAGTGGTAAATTTCATATAGGAACGGCCTATACTACAATTGCTGCCGATACAATGGCTAGATATAAAAAAATGAGAGATTTTGATGTTAGGTTTTTAACAGGTATAGATGAACATGGGCAAAAAATTGAAACTGTTGCACATGAAAATAACCAAACACCTCAAGAATATGTAGATAAAGTTGCTGAATATGCAAAAGAGCTTTGGAAAAAATTAAATATTGAATATGATGATTTTATAAGAACTACAGAGGAGAGACATGAAAAAATAGTCGAAAAAATATTTGATAAATTTATGGAAACAGGGGATATTTATAAAGGGGAATATTCTGGATTATATTGTATGCCATGTGAATCATATTTTACAGAAAGTCAATTAATTGATGGAAAGTGTCCTGATTGTGGTAGAGAAGTAAAACAAATGAAAGAAGAAGCATATTTTTTTAATATGAAAAAATATACAAATAGATTATTAAAATTTTATGAGGAAAATCCAGATTTTTTGGGACCAGAATCAAGAAAAAACGAAATGCTTAATAATTTTATAAAACCAGGGCTTGAAGATCTATGTGTAACTCGTACATCTTTTGATTGGGGTATAAAAGTAAAAAAGGATCCTAAACATGTTATATATGTGTGGCTTGATGCATTGACGAACTATATAACTGCATTAGGATATATGTCTGAAAATGATGAATTATTTAAAAGATATTGGCCAGCGGATGTTCATATTGTAGGAAAGGATATTGTTAGATTTCATGCTATATATTGGCCTATATTTTTAATGGCTTTGGATTTACCATTACCAAAAAAAATATATGCACATGGTTTTATAATGATGAAAGATGGTAAAATGTCTAAATCAAAAGGTAATGTTATATATCCAGAAACTCTTATTGATAGATATGGAGTTGATGCAACAAGGTATTTTTTACTTAGAGAATTACCTTTTGGACAAGATGGAATTTTTTCACCAGAAAGTTTTGTAGAACGTTTTAATTTTGATCTATGTAATGATCTAGGTAATTTATTAAATAGAACTGTTTCAATGGTAAATAAATATTTTAATGGCACTATTATTTGTAATAATGAATATAAATTTGAAGAGTTAGAAAAATTCGTATTAAACCAAATTGATATTATTGAAAATGAATTAGAAAATTTACAATTTAGTAATGCATTATCTGAAATATGGAAAATAATTTCAAGGACGAATAAATTTATTGATGAAACATCACCTTGGATATTAGCAAAAGAAGAAAAAAATGAAGAGTTACAAGTAGTAATGTATTATTTAGTTGAAAATTTAAGAAAAATAGCTATATTATTAAAACCATTTATGCCAAGCACTTCGGAAAATATATTTAATCAAATTGGAGTAAAGAAAGAAGAATCAAAAAAATGGGATACAATATATAAATATTCAACTGATATATTAAATAATACAAAAGTAATAGAAAAAGGTGAACCAATATTTATGAGATTAAATATGGAAGAAGAGGTAAACTATATAAAAGAAGCAATGAAAATAAAGAAATAAGAAGCTTTTTAAGTTTCTTATTTCTTTATTTTTGATAAGAATTTAGATATGAGTATTCCTACAAATAAAATAATAATTGAAAATACTCCATGTATGTCAAAAGAAAATCCAGGGTATATAACAGGTAATGAGCCTAAAACAAAACCTAAAATACAAAAATAAGTACATTTATTAAATTTCGAAAACAAAACTTGGATAATTTTCAAAACAATAATTCCACCAATAAAAACTCCTATTCCCATAGGAATTAATATAGACAAATCAAAACTTGCTATAGCATTAAGGTATATATCATACATACCTTGCAACATTAAAATAACAGTACTACTAATTCCTGGTATTACTAATCCTGCTGACATATATAATCCAGATAAAATTAAATCAAAATTATTTATATTATTATTTTGTGCATATTGTGCTGAATTCATTTCTAAGGCAACTAAATATATACTTAATGAAAAAGTTAATAATATACATAGTAAATAACTAAATTTAAATTTTGTTATTTTAAATTCTTTAATTAATTGAGGAATACTACCTATTATTAGACCAATAATTAAATATGAAGTTTGCATTGGAAATGTATCAAAGAAATATTTTAAAATATTTCCAAATATAACCATACCAACAATTGCACCTAGAAATATTGGTAATAAAAATAAAAAATTTTTTTTGAAATCAGAAAAGAAATTAATAATTGAATTTACTAATTTTTCATATATACCAAAAATTACGCAAAAAACGCCACTACTAATTCCTGGTAAGATGGCACCTGCACCAATTAATATACCTATTATAAAATTATACATATACAAATCTCCATTTAAAAAAATATATAATTATAATACTCAAAAAAATTTTTTATATGAGAATTGAATAAAAATAAATATTAAATTATAATAAAAGAGGGCGATATTTTGAGAATATTTATAGGAGGCTCTGTAAGAGAGCAGATAGATGAAAAATATAAAAAAGAAGCAATGAAATTAGCAGATATTATTATTAAATCAGAGTGTGATGTTATTTGTTGTGCAAGCAGATGTGGTGAAGTTGGAATTGTATATAATGAATTAGTACAAAAATATCCAGATAGAGTGCATACTGCTGTACCAAAAGCTCATTTAAAATATAAAGATACTGAAATAAAAGATAGTACTGTTATTACAAATACAATTAATGAAAGAACAGACTATATATTAAGAAATTCTGATATATGTATTTTCCTTCCTGGTGGTATAGGTAGTATATATGAAATAATGAGTGCGATTGAAACTAAAAGAGCAGATGAACATAGTTGTAAATTAATAATTGTTAATTTATATAATTATTATGATGATTTATTAAAAATGTTTGATAAAGTTTTTAAAGAAGATTTTGCAGATGAAAAAGATAAAAATAATTATATAATTATAAATAATATAAATGATATTGAAAAATATATTAAAATTTAATTTTATTAATAGAAAAAGGAGTAGTGAAATTTTCACTACTCCTTAATAATATTATTTAAAAGACATTAGAGTAAAATTATTTCTATTCATACTAGCTTGAAAATTACTATTTCTGAGCTTTAAAGTATCTTTTATATCTGAAACTAAAGTTTCAGAATTTTTATAAATTTTTGAACTTTTTAGTTCGATAATAATCTCTTTTATTAATGAAATTTTTTTTGCTTTTGGGTAATCAGAGTAGAGAGAAAAGTGTCCACATAAGTCATTAAAGTCAATAACAAGACTTTCATCTACATCTTCTTTTTCTATTTTTTTTGTTTGAAGATTAGATAGATTAATACAAGTATAGACTTGACCTTTTCCCATTAATTTTAATTGTTCAGTGATTACATAAATATCTTTCATTTTTTTTTATCTCCTTTTTTAATATGTGTTGTTATAAATCATCTTGGGTAAAACTAATTAAAACAAGGGACACACATCCTTTAAATTATATTTACTTAAAGATTAAGTACTTAACAATTATACAATAAAACAAGAATTATGTAAAGTACTTTTCCTAAAAAAATTAAAAAAAATTACAAAATTATTAGGTCAGGCACAGAATATAAAAATAATACATATATTAGATTAAAGTCAAAAATGGAGGTACATTTATTTATGATAGCTCTTTCAATATCAGGAGTATTAGCCTTTTTAAATTCAGCAATATTTTTAGTTGGATATATAACTAATAATACATTATTTCCAGAACCATTGTCTCAAGAAGAAGAGAAAAATTATTTAGAAAAATACAAAGATGGTGATGAAGAAGCAAGAAATATATTAATTGAAAGAAATTTAAGGTTAGTTGCACATGTATGTAAAAAATATAGTAATTCAAATGTGAATATAGATGATTTAATTTCAATTGGAACAATAGGATTAATAAAAGGAATAAACAGCTATAGAGTAGACAAGGGTGTAAAACTTGCTACATATGTATCTAAATGTATAGATAATGAAATATTAATGCACTTACGAACAACAAAAAAGATAGGAGCAGAAGTATATTTAAATGAACCTATAGGAAAAGATAAGGATGATAATGAAGTAACATTAATTGATATATTAGAAAATGATGAAAAAAATATTGAAGATGAAATAGACTTAAAAATGAAGATATCAAAATTATATGATAAAATGGCAAAAGTTTTAAAAGATAGAGAAAAAATAATTTTAGAAATGAGATATGGACTTTATGGAAAAAAGCCGAGAACTCAAAATCAGATTGCACAATTACTTCGGTATAAGTCGTAGCTATGTATCAAGAATAGAGACTAAAGCTATAAAAAAATTATCAAAAGAATTTATACAATAAGCAAAATATAGAAGAGTAATATAGAAGGGAGAAACAAATGCCATTAACTTAATAAATAGTGTATTTGCTTGACTATTGCAAAATTGTGATATTCAACAAATAGAGTATTTATATATTGTAGTAAAAATTTAATAATAGGATTGCATGGCGAACAATGGAAAATGTAAAAAGTATAAAGATAAATATAGTTTTTTTGTACACATATATGAAATTATTGCTTATATAAAGTTAAGCCATTACAAATAGTTTCTAATATTTTAATATTTTTTATATCATTTACATCTGTTTGTAATGGATTTTTATCAACTATAATTAAATTAGCTAGTTTTCCTTCTTTTATACTACCCTTATAATTTTCTTCAAAATATTGATAAGCTGAGTTAATGGTAACAGCTTTTATTGCATTTTGGACACTTATTTTTTCATTAGGACCAAGATTAATACCTTGTTTTGTAATTCTATTTATAGCACACCAAATCGTTTCAAACATATTTGGCTCTATTACAGGTGAATCTTGATGAAAAGTGAAAAGTATATTCTTTTTAAAACTACTATTTGCTGGACTTATTTGACTTGCTCTTTCATATCCAAAATTTTCAATATGAGTATCACCCCAATAGAAAACATGAGATATAAAAAAAGAAGGAATAATATTATATTTTTTTAAATAATCTAATTGATCAATTCCTATTAATTGAGCATGTATCATAACGGGTCTTATATGTTTTATATCATTTTTATATTGTTTAATACATTGTATATATTGATTTGCTGCAGCATCTCCATTACAATGGGCTAAAATCTGCATATTATCTTCTAAAGCTATTTCTATTGATTTAGTTACTTCAGAATCTGACATTGTAGGATATCCATAATAAGTATTTGTTCCTAGATATGGTGTCCTCATCCATGCGGTTTTCATTTGAGGAGAACCATCTAAAAAGATTTTATATCCACCAATTTTAAAATGATTTTTATACTTTTTAATATTTTCTTTAAAACTATTTAAAAATATATTTTTATCGTTTGGAGAAATATATGATATTAAATCTAATTTTAATAAATTATTTTCAAGTAATTGTTTATATATAGGAATCATATTTGGATAAGCCATTCCATCTTGAATTGTTGTAATACCATATGATAAATATTTTTCTTGAGCTTTTTTATAAGCATCTAGAAGCTTATAAAAATCAGGAGGAGGAACTTTTTGCTGATATTCTAAAAATGGATTTTCCTCCATATATCCGGTTAAAATACCATTTTTTATTTCAATAATACCATTGTCTGTGTAAATATTATTTTCTTTTATATTTAAAATTTCTAGAGCTTTACTATTAAAAACTCCAGAATGTCCACTTACATGTTGTAATATAACTGGATTATTAGGCAATATTTTATCTATTAAATCTTTTGTAGGGTGTTGTTTTTCAGAAAGCTGATTTTCATCATATCCACTTGCAGATATCCAAACATTATCAGGAATATTATTTTTAGTTTTAAAACTTATTAATTCATTTTGTATTTCTACAAAACTATTGCAATTTTGTAAATCAACTTTCAAAAAATTATTAGCTACACCAGAAAAATGACTATGTGCATCAATAAAAGAAGGCATCATAGTTTTTCCTTTTAAATTAATAATTTCTGTATTTTTATCTTTTAAGTTTAATATATCATCTTTAGTTCCAATTTTTTTAATCATACTATCTTCTATAAGTATGGCTTCAATATGTGTATTTTCCAAAGTTATAAAATAACCATTATAATAAATTTTTTTCATATAAAAAATAACCTCAAATTAAATTATAAAATCATATTTATTATATGATTAATAAATATAAATAAACATAAAATACAAATGTAAAAATAAGGAAAATAAAAAATAGATTTTTGTTGATTTAATAATATCTTAATGATATAATAATTTGCAAGATTATAAGAATGTAGTATATAAGCTTTAATACTAAATTTATTTAAGAAAGGAAGATGGTATTATGAAATGTCCTGTATGCAAAGATGTTACTTTATTAATGTCAGAAAAAAAAGGAGTAGAAATTGATTATTGTCCAGAATGTAGGGGAATATGGTTAGACAGAGGAGAACTTGAAAAGTTAATTGAAAAAGAGGAAAAATATGTAGATGAAGAATATTCAAGAAGAAGAGAATATGAAAAATATAATCATGAGAGAAGAGAATATGAAAGAAAAGATCCATATTATCATGATGATGATTATAAATATAAAAAGCATATAAGAAAAAAAGAATCTTTCTTCGGAGAAATTTTTGATGTTTTTGGTGGAGATGATGATTAATAAAGAAAAAATATAATGAGGAGTGAAAACACTCCTCACTATGTTTTTTTTTGGACTTTTTCTAGAACTCCTGAAGAATTTAATACATATCTTCTCTTAGAATTTATCTCCATTTTTTTTATAATTTCTTCATACAAATCTATACCAGAGATTTCAGAAATTCCAAGTAAAAATATTGCAATATCAGCAAGTTCTTCTGGAAAAGAAGTTTTTTTCTTATGATAAGCATCAAAGGCTTCTGCAACTTCACCATACAAAAAGCAAAATTCTTTATGTATATCTGTTGTATTGAAACCATGTTTTTTCTTATTTTCTAAAACTTCTTTTTGCAATTCTTTTAATGTTTTCATTTTAATGTCCCCTTTTACTATAAATCCAGAAAATCTTTAAATAAATATTAAATTAATGTAATGATTATATAATGTTATTGAAATTATGTAAATATAGTTATGGATATTTATAATATTTTATCTGGATAATAAAAAATAAAATGTAAAAAAATGTCGAAAAAAGTCAATAAAAAATCTTAAAAATGTATATTTTTATATTGAAAATTGTATTACTTTGTAGTAATATAATTTTAGATTTTCTATATATTATAGAAAATGCTAAATACTTTATATGAAGTTTATTAACTTTATATAAAGTTTAGCAAATAGTTATTTTTTTATTATTATAAGTACTTTGCTAGGAAGGAGTAATTATCTATGAAACGGTTCATTTATTCAACAAAAATAATGTTAATGGCATTAGTAATGGCATTATGCTCTACTGGAGCAGTATATGCTTCTAGTAATCCAACGAGTATAATTAATGAGGAAGTTTCAACATATTCTAATTCATATCCATATCCTAGTATGGGAAGAGCTCTTGTTACAACAACATCGTGGAAAAAAATTGCTGAATCCAATACAGGTTTTGGATGTAATGTGTATATTAAATGCTCAAATACAGCCACTTCTGGATTTGGAGTAGTTCCGTCTGATATCCGTATGCTTGGAAAGAATAATAATATTGTATGGGAAGAATCAGGTGCTATACCTGGTCAGGGTAGTAGAATTTTTATTTGTGGAAAAGATGTATATGAAATCCAAATAAGAACACAAGCTGGTCAGGGGACTGCATATGCTTATGAAACTACTGCTAGTCCAACATGATAGTTTAAATTGAAGTTTTAATTGTTTGTTAGGCAAATGTATTTATAATAGTAAAAATGAATGACTAATAAAAATAAAAAGGTAAAAAGTTACAAAAAAATTGTAAAATATTGAAAAAATAACCATAAAGTGTTATAATTAATGTTATAAGGAGGTATGATATTATGGATAAATTGAGTAAGATATTTTTAGTAATAATTATTATATTGATAATTGCTCTAGGTATAATGACATACTTATATTTTGATATGAAAGGAAATGCACAAGCAATGCGTGATTCATATATAAGTATTTCCACAGATTTAATAAATCTTAAAGGCGACTATGAGTCTGATGCAGAAATACAAGATAACGAACACTTTATTAATGCAATTAATTTCATTTTAGATCATTTAGCTGTATAATATTTCAAATTAATAATGATGTAAGATGAAAAAGGAGGAATGATATTATGGATAAATTGAGTAAAATATTTTTAGTAATAATAATTATATTAATAATTGCTCTTACAGCAGTTACATGTTTATATTTAAATGTGAGAAAAGATGCATATAAATATCGTGAATATTATGTGTATCTTGCAAATGAATTAGTAGAGCTTAATGCAGAACATGAGAATAATCAAAATACATAATAATATGATAAAAAATAAGGAAACTGGAGATATTCTAGTTTCTTTAATTAATATAAAAGCATTTATAAATAAAACAAAGGAGAATAATAATGAAAGCTAAAAAGAAAAAAATATTAATAACTACAATAATATTGACAATAATTTTAGCGGTAATATATTTATTATTTTTAACAGAAACATATAGTAGAATAATTAAGGGTAATGTATAGTTTATAATGATGAGAAAAGCATAGAGTATTTATATGATGGATATACAATTTTATTAGTAGATGATAAGGATATTTATATAGGGATGGCAGGAGGAATTTTTGAAAGGATATATCTAAAGTAAAATTAAATCAATTATTACAGTTTTGTAATAATTGATTTAATTTTTTAATAATAAAGTTTAACAACTATTGACAAATGAATAAAAATAGTGTAAAGTATATATGCATTACAAAAGAGAGGTAAATAAATATGGAGAGAAATGTAAAAATAAGTATATTGTGTGATATGTATGGTAAATTATTAACAGATAAACAATATATTTTTTTATGTGATTACTATAATAATGATTTATCTCTTTCAGAGATTGCAGAAAATAATAATATTACAAGACAAGCTGTTAGAGATATCATAAAGAAGGGGGAAAATAAACTTTTCGAAATAGAAGAAAAGTTAGGTTTTATGAAGAAAGCATTAAGAGAAAAACAGCAAATAAATATAATATTGTCTGAATTATTAAAAATAAAGGATTCATCTTCTGAAAAAGAAGTAAATAGAATACTAGAAGATGTTAAAAGAAAATTGAATAATTTAATTTAATTTGGGAGGTGCTAAGATGGCTTTCGAAGGATTATCAGAAAGACTACAGGGTATTACTAGAAAGCTTAGAGGAAAGGCAAGAATTACAGAAACTGATTTAAAGGAAGTTTTAAGAGAAGTAAAGCTAGCACTTTTAGAAGCTGATGTTAATTATAAAATAGTTAAAGAATTTATAGCTGTAATACAAGAAAAAGCACTAGGCCAAGATGTTCTTAAGTCATTAACACCAGGTGAGCAAGTAGTAAAGATTGTAAAAGATGAGTTGATAGAACTTTTGGGAGGTACAGATAGTAAAATTAATTTTACCTCAAATCCTCCAACTATAATAATGCTTGTTGGACTACAAGGTTCTGGAAAAACTACTACTGCAGGAAAACTTGCTAATATTTTAAGAAAAGAAGGGAAAAAGCCATTACTTGTAGCATGTGATGTTTACAGACCAGCTGCTATAAAACAATTACAAGTAGTAGGAAATCAGTTAAATATACCTGTATATAGTAATGAGAACACAAAAGATGTTGTTCTTATAGCAAAGCAAGCTATTAATCAAGCAATATCAAAGCTCAATGATGTAATTATATTAGATACAGCAGGAAGACTTCATATAGATGAAGAACTAATGCAAGAATTAAGAGATGTAAAAGCAAGTGTAAAACCACATGAAATACTTTTAGTTGTAGATTCTATGACAGGACAGGATGCTGTTAATGTTGCTCAGCATTTTAATGATAATTTAGGTATTGATGGGATAATTTTAACAAAATTAGATGGTGATACTCGTGGTGGTGCAGCATTATCTGTAAAGAAAATAACAAATAGACCAATAAAATATGTTGCAACAGGAGAAAAATTAAATAATATTGAAGCATTTCACCCTGATAGGATGGCTTCAAGAATATTAGGAATGGGCGATGTATTATCAATTATAGAAAGAGCAGAGGAAACATTTAATGAGGAAGAAGCTATAAAGTTAGAAAAAAAATTAAAACAAGAAGGTTTTGATTTAAATGATTATTTAGCACAACTTAGACAATTGAAAAAGATGGGTTCTTTTTCTTCGTTATTAAAAATGATTCCAGGTATGAATAAAATTAAGGATTTAAAAGTTGATGATAAAGAATTTGAAAAAATCGAAGCAATTATTTGTTCAATGACAAACGAAGAAAGAAGAAGACCAAAGATATTAAATGCTAGTAGGAGAATGAGGATAGCAAAAGGTAGTGGAACAACAGTACAAGAAGTAAATAAATTTATGAATTCATATGAACAGACACAGAAATTAATGAAAAAAATGAAGAATGAAAAAAATATAAATAAAATGTTAAGACATGTAAATAAAGGCGATTTTGATGAACTTAACAAGTTATAGGAGGTGATAATATGGTAAAAATAAGATTAAAAAGAGTTGGAGCAAAAAAAGCCCCTTTTTATCACATTGTAGTAGCTGATTCTAGATCTCCAAGAGATGGTAGAATAATAGAAAAAATAGGAACATATAATCCAATGACAGAACCATCTGAAATAAAAATAGATAAAGAAAAAGTAGAAAAATGGATTAAAAATGGCGCAAAACCAACAGATACAGTAAAAGCATTAATAGAAAAAGCTAAATAAAATACAAGGGAGGAAATATAATGAAAGAAATATTAGAAAGTATAATAAAAAATTTGGTAGAAAATAAAGATGAAGTATCTATAAATGAAATTCAAGGTGAAAAATCTATTATTTTTGAAGTTAAAGTTGCTGAAAGTGATATGGGTAAAATAATAGGAAAACAAGGTAGAGTAGCAAAAGCTATAAGAACAATTATTAAAGCACTTGCTTCTAAAGAAGAAAAAAGAGTTACAATAGAATTTATTGGTTAATTAATTATGAAGGATTATTTAGAAATAGGTCAAATTGTTAATACACATGGATTAAAAGGATATATTAAAGTTGTTCCATTTACTGATAGTATTAGTAGATTTGAAGAATTAACAAAAATATATATTCAATACAAAAAAGAACTAATAGAATTTAAAATTGAAAAAGTCAAGTATTTAAAAAAATTAGTTACCTTAAAATTATATGGAATTAATCATATTAATGAAGCTGAAAAATATAAAAATTGTTATATTTTTATAAAAAGAGAAGATGCAAAGAAATTAGAAGATGATACATATTTCATTGCAGATTTAATAGGGCTAGAAGTATATGATGAAACTAATAAATTAATAGGTAAGTTAAATGATATATATAATACTGGAAGTAACGATATATATGTTGTAAATTCTGATGATGGAAAACAAATATTATTTCCTTCATTAAAAAGTGTTATAAAGCAAATTGATATTAAAAATGGAAAAATAATAGTTGATGTAAATGGAGGAATTTATAATTAATGAAATTCAATATATTAACACTTTTTCCAGAAATGTTTATTCCTTTAAATTATAGTATTTTAGGCAGAGCAATTAATAATGATATTATAAAAATAAATACTATAAACATTAGAGATTTTTCAGAAGATAAGCATAAAAAAGTAGATGATACACCATATGGCGGAGGAGCTGGTATGGTAATGAGAGCTGATGTTGTTTATAATGCTTATTCTTCAATAAAAACACCTGGAAAAGTTATTTATATGTCTCCAAGAGGAAGAAAATTATCTAATTCTGTAATAAAAGATATAGTAAACAAAGAAGAAAATATTACAATATTGTGTGGACATTATGAAGGCATAGATGAAAGAGTTATAGAAGAAATTGTTGATGAAGAAATTTCAATTGGTGATTATGTTTTAACAGGTGGAGAATTACCAGCAATGGTTTTTATAGATGCTATATCAAGGTATATTGATGGAGTTATAAATAAGAAATCTGTAGAAGAAGAATCTTTTTCAAATGGTTTGCTAGAATATCCACAATATACAAGACCAGAAATATTTTTAAATAAAAAAGTACCAGAAGTTTTATTAAGTGGACACCACAGGAATATTGAAATATGGAGAAGAAAAGAATCTTTAAGAATTACATTATTACATAGACCAGATTTAATCCATAATTTAGTATTGTCTGAGGATGATAAAAAATATTTAGAAGAATTAAGAAATACAAATAAAAGTTAATTTTATTTGGAAGGAGGAAATATATAATGGACATTATAAAGTCAATTGAACATGAACAATTAAAAGATAAGATTCCTTACTTAAAAGTAGGAGATACAGTTAGAGTTCATGTAAGAATAAAAGAAGGTAACAGGGAAAGAATTCAAGTATTTGAAGGAATAATTATTAAAAAACAAGGTGGAGGATTAAATGAAACATTTACAGTAAGAAGAATTTCTTATGGAGTAGGTGTAGAAAAAACATTTTTACTTCACGCACCATCAACAGAAAAAGTTGAAGTAGTTAGAGTAGGTAAAGCAAGAAGAGCAAAATTATACTATTTAAGAGATAGAGTAGGTAAAGCTGCTAAGACTAAAGAAAAAGTTGGTGCAAGAATTGAAACTAAGGAATTAGTTTTGAAAGAGAATTTAGAAAATAAAGAAGAAGAAATTAAAGAGGAACCTGTTACAAAAGTAACTGAAACAATGGATACTGTAAAAGAAGAAGTTGTTGAAGTTGTAAAAGAAGAGACACCAGTAAAAGAAGAAAATAAAGAAAGTAAATAATAAAAATAAAAATGGATATAAGCATTATATCCATTTTTATTTTTATTTAAAGAAATCATTTAAGAAAAACCTAATGTATTTTTTATTTGTAACTCCCAGCATCGCACAGTCTGTAAAATATAATGTTAAAGGAAGTTATAATTATTTATAACAGACTGTTGGCTCGCTGGTCCCCACGAATTGTTACTTCATAAAAAGTACATTAGGTTTTTCTGTAAGCATATAAATCTGTTTTATTCAAAAATCTTACTTTTTTCTGCATAGCTTTTAAGTTTTTCATATACAAGATAATTAATGCTTCCTGCAGGGAATGTTCCATCTTTATTTTTTTTGCCAGCTGGAACACCAGTTAATAATTCTATACCTTCATCTATAGTATTAATTGCATAGATATGGAAGTCACCATTTTTAACAGATTCTATTATTTCATCTGATAAATGAAGGTTTCTAACATTTTGTATTGGTATTATTACACCATGTTTTTTATTGAAACCACGCATTTTGCATATTTGGTAAAATCCTTCTATTTTCTCATTTACTCCGCCAATTGGTTGTATTTTACCTTTTTGATTAACAGAACCTGTAACAGCAAGTGATTGATTAATTGGAATGCCTGATAAACTAGATAATAGGGCATAGGCTTCTGTACTAGAAGCACTGTCTCCATCTACACCATTATATAATTGTTCAAAGCAAAGACTAGCTGTTAGTGAAAGAGGGAAGTCTTGAGCAAATTTTTCTCCTAAATATCCTGTAAGTATTAATACACCTTTTGAATGTGAAGGACCAGATATTTCAATTTCTCTTTCTATATTTGTTATGCCTGATTTTCCAAGATAAGTGTTAGCTGTTATTTTAGATGGTTTTCCGAATGAATAATCTCCTATAGTAATAATAGTTAATCCGTTAATTTGTCCAACCTCATAACCATCTGTTGATATTAATAAAGTATTCTCTTTAATCATTTCTAAATATCTTGAATCATATTTCTTTATTCTTTCAACTCTTTGATCTAAAGCTTTTTGTATAAACTCTTTTGTTATTATTTTCTTTTTAGCCATTTTAGCCCATGTAGAAGATTCTGCAACAATCTGACTAATTTCATTAAATTTAGTAGATATTTTATCTTTATCATCTGCAAGTCTTGAAGCAAATTCAACTATTTTAGCCATAGCTTCTTTATCTAAGTCTAAAATTTCAGAATTCTTACAGTAATTACCTATAAATTGTGATAGCTTTTGAATATTTTCATCTGTTTTTGGAGCATCTTCTTCAAATTCTACTTTAACTTTAAATAATTTACTAAAGTCTTCATCTAAAGAAAGAAGAGTATAATACATATTTGCATCTCCAATTAATATAACTTTAACATTTAATGGTATAGGTTCAGGTTTTAGAGAAACTAATACCATTGAAGATCTTTGATCAATAGAGTTTTCTATATTTAATAATTTAACGCTCAATGATTTTTTTAATGCTTCATAACAACCAGGATTTGCAATCAAATCTTTAGCTTGGAATATAATATATCCACCATTTGCTTTATGAAGCAAGCCAGGCTTTAACATGGTATAATCAGTTTTTAATGCACCAAATTGATTTTCATATTCTAATTTTCCGAATATATTATTATAAGAATAGTTTGTATCCATTATTACAGGTGCACCTTCTAAGCCACTATTATCTATGAATAAATTTACTTTATAATTATTCCATGGTGCTTTATTATCAGTTTTTTGCATATTCATATTTCTAACATTTTTTTCTGCAATTTCATCTTGAGTAAAATATGAAATGTTTTTTAATATATCTTTTTTTATATTTTCAAGAAATTTATTTATTTTTTTGTTCCTTTTGAAAATTGTTTTAACAGTATTTATATGAAGATTTATAGTAAGTAAAGCTATATTAGATTGCCATTCATCTATTTTTTTATCGGCTTCTTTTTCAATAGCTTTAATTTCGTTTATAGCTTCATATATTTGTTGTTGTACGATATTAGATTTTTCTTCAAATTCTTGTCTTACAGCTTCATCTAGATTATTAAATTCTTCTTCTTCTATTGTTTTACCATTAAGAACTGGCATCATGTATATACCATTTTGAGCAGTTTTAACCTGGAAACCATGTTTTATAGATTTTTCATTTAATTTGGTTAATAACAAATCTCTCTTTTCTTCAAATTCTTGTCTTATTAATTGTTTTTCTTTTTCAAAATCTTCATTGTCAAAAGTTCTTTTTATATCTAGTCTTACATCTTTTATAAAATCATCCATTGTTTTCTTAAATAATTTACCTTGTCCAGCTGGGAAAGAGATAGCAATTGGTTCATTAGGGTCATCAAAATTATATATATAACACCAATCATTAGGAATTTTTTTCTTTTTAGAAACTGTTTCTAAATAATTTTTTGTATACATTGTTTTTCCAACACCAGTTGGTCCCTCAACAAATATGTTATATCCTTTTACTTCTACTTGTACACCAAATTGTAATGCATTTATTCCTCTATCTTGTCCATATATAGTATTGTATTCTTTTATGTCTGCTGTTGTATTAAATTTAAAGATATTGGGATCGCATACATCTTTTAATTGTTTGTAATTTAATTCTAGTGAATTTTTCATTAGTTTTCCTCCTTAAAATTTTATTTATTGTTAAGGTCTAGAGTCATAATAATAGCATTCTCGTCTAAACCATAATAATTTTTTCTTAATCCTACTTTTTTAAAACCAGATTTTAAGTATAAATTAATGGCTGGTAAATTTTTGTCATTTACTTCTAAAGTTATAGATTTCATATTTTTGATATTTCTTCCTATTTTAATAAGATGTTCCAATATTACATTTCCTATACCTAATTTTCTGAAATTTTTTTTAACTACTATGTTAGTAATATGAACATCATCAACTGCTTTCCAAATACCACCAAAGCCAACAATATTGTCTTCTAGTTTGGCAATAATATAGTAAGAATTTTCGTTTTTTAGTTCTTCTTTAAAAACATTATAGTTCCAAAAATCGTCAAATTCATCTTGTAGTACAGATTTTATTGAGTCTAAATCATCAATAGACATCTTATCTATAATAATATTATTTTTCATTTTTTTCAAGCATCCTCTCAGCTTGAGATTTTCTAAGATATATAGGCAATAATTCATCTGCATTGCAATATTCTTTTTTTTCTATTTTTTTCCTAGATGCTACTAATACTTTAGAAGATAGCAAATCATTTTGCTCATGAAAAATAGCTTTAGACGACAATTTTTCTATAATCTTTTCTTTATTTACTATAGCACCATTTCCAACAAAAGTTATTTTATTATCTAAATTAGATAAATAGTTTAAAGCCTCATCAATATGTTCTGCTTTTAAATCTTGTATTGGTAAATGATTTTTATCAAATGTACAATAATATATGTTTTCATTTCTTGCATCTATCATACTACAAATTAATCCATCAGAAATATTTACATTATATGAAAGTGCTTGTAAAGAAGAGATAGGGGCAATAGGTATATTATGTACTTCTGAAATAGCTTTTATTGTAGCTATTCCTATTCTAATTCCAGTAAAAGAACCTGGTCCAACATCACAAGCTAAATAACTGATATCTTTTAAGGAATAATTTGTAGTTTTTAATAATTTATCTATTAATGGCATTAAATTTTCAGAATGTGTTTTAGCATCATTAATACTTAATTCTTTAATAATAGTATTTTCATTTCCAAGACTCACTGAACATATATTAGTTGATGTACTTATACTAAGAATTACCATTTAAAACTACCTCCATTATATTTTTGAATCTATCACTATTTGCATAAATGTTTAAAATTCTCTTATCTAGGTTATTAGGATCTCTTTCAAAAGTTATTTTTAAAAAATTTTTAGGTAAAATACTTTCTATTAATTCACCCCATTCAATAATGCATATACCATTATCAAAATATTCGTCTCCACCTAATGCGTAAAACTCGTCTATATCAGCTAATCTATATACATCAAAATGATAGATATTTGTATTATTAGGTGCATTATATTCATTTACAATAGTAAATGTTGGGCTTGAAATTTCTGTATCAAGTGAAAAAAATTTAAGTATTCCTTGAGTGAATTTTGTTTTTCCAGAACCTAAATCACCACTTAATATTATAATATCACCATTTTGTAAATAACTTGCTAATTTACAAGCAAAATTAATTGTATCATTTTCATTTTGTGAAACATATTTAAACATATAAAAACCTCACAGTAATTATTTAATATTATTGATAAAATTCAAAGTTAATTTTATATTAGTACTAATTATTTGTAAATATGTTTTGATAAAAAATTAGAGTAATTTCAAAAATAAAGTATTTATATATTTTAGTAAAAATTTTGTAGGGGAGAACAGTGTTCTCCCGTTCTGCAAAGAGATTGCTTAAAAAACATAAAATCTAAACCTAATTAAATATAAGTACAGCTTATATTTATAATAAGTATAAATAATTTGATATTTACATAAAAATAAAGTATAATATATTTAGTTACAGAATTATGTAAAATTTAAAGGAGTGTAAAAAATGATTAAAGTGACAAAATACAATGTGACAGAAATTATCAGAGAAAGGATGGCTAAGGTTACAATTCTCAAACACAGTGAAGCAGATAGTTATGATTCTGATTTAATTGTAGATGGAAATCCCGAAAGTAAAATTGATAAAAACTTAATTTTCGTTGACGTCTCAGATGATGAGACATGCCTAGTTGCTCGAAAAATTTGGGAATATAATTCAAAAATAAAATTAAAATCTCTATCATTGCCAATAAGTGACATGTGTCGAGAAAGTACTTATTATCCACTCTCTGTAGATGACTATCTTGAGGGCTATACTACAGTTGAAAGCCTGAGAAATGAAATAAGGAGAAGGATTAATTGTGTAATAAAAATCTTGAACTTTATGTCGAAAAACAATATATATGCGATGATATACGAAGTATTCGTATATATAAAGGCAGTGGTCGAAAACTATGATAATTTATTAAAGATTAAATTAATTTAAGTACACTCAAGCCCCTAGCTAGAATTAGCTGGGGGATTTCTTTTTGCCTAAAAAATAGTATATAAAATAAACAATTGCAAAAAATAAAATTGGTGGTTAATATGAAAATTTCATGTATTAAATCAAATAAAGATAAAAAAAGTTTTAAATTTGCAGAATTGTTAGGAATAGATGTATATAGTATTGAAAGATTAGACGATGTAGATAATGTTTTAGATGAACTTGTAAATAACAAATGTAAGACTATTTTCATTTCAAATGAATTAGCAGGCTTTTCACAAAAAATTATGAAGGAATACTATAATGATAAAGATGTAAATATTATTATATCTAAAAGTAAAAGAATATATGATGATTAATATGCATATACTTTAACAAATGGAGGAGATATATGGCAGAAAAAAATAATTTATATAATACATTTGTAGAAGATTTTGCTAGAGTAATATGTCAGCAAACTGCAGGGAAAGAGTATTCTAATATAATTTTTTTGTGTATAGGAACAGATAGAATAACAGGTGATACATTTGGACCTTTAGTTGGATATAAATTAGATATATTATTTAGAGATACTAATAGAATTAATGTAATAGGAAATTTATCAGAACCTGTATGCTGTAATAATATAGATAGTGTTTTAAATAATATAAATGAACAATTTAGAAATCCTTTTATTGTTGCTATAGATTCAGCTTTATCTATAGTGTCTGATAATATTGGGAGAATAACAGTATCTGAAGGAGGACTATGTATAGGTAGTGGTCTTGATAAAAATAATGTACATATTGGTGACATGAATATTAAAGGTATAGTAGGAAGAGATACAAGAAAACCTATACAGAATTTTAGAATATTACAAAATACTTCATTAAATTTGGTCATGAGATTGGCAGATACTGTTTCTAAAGGAATATATCGTACAATAAATTTTAAATAATTGAATAAGATTATATTTTCTGGAAAAGCTTTATATATAATGTAACATTTTCCAGGAGGTATTTATGGAAATTAGTAATCTAAGAAATATGGTAATATTAAAAAATTTACCATCTAATATAGTGGAAGAAGCTATTGTTGTATTAAAAGAGAATCAGAAAATAAAGAAAAAAGAGTATATAGACAATGGTAAGAAGAGTTCAGAAATTCAAAAAGATGATAGAGAGTATATAGTTAATGAGGCTAGATTAGTTATATCTGATTGTATAAATAATTTAGAAAAAAAGAATAAAAAGCCAGATAATCAAATTCAAAAAAAGTATAAAAGAATCCAATATATAAATTATGCATTGATTGGTGTATGTTTTTTACAATTTATAATTTGGCTTATATAGATATTAAAAAAATGTAAATAATAAATTTTATATTTTATTATTTACATTTTTTTTGAAAATTAAGATATTAAATTAAATACTAAGCTGCTGTTGTCGTTGGTGTTGTGACATTTTTGGTATTTCTTGTTTTGTAAAATGCAAAGATTGCTACTAGAACTGCAACAACTGATATACAAGCTGATGCTATAAATGAAACATTTATACCATGTATTAAAGCAAATTGTGCTCCTTGATCTGCAACTGCACTTGTTGCACTAGATTGTATAGTAACAAATATTGCAGTACCTATAGAACCTGCAACTTGCCTTAAAGTATTGTTTGAGGCTGTTGCATCTGGAATTGATTTGTTTGCTACAGAGTTTAATCCCCAAGTTGTAATTGGCATTAAAGCCATAGAAACTCCAAACATACGTATTGCATAAATTATGCAAATATATACAATTGATGTATCTGGTCCTAGTTGCATTAATGCAAATGTTGATAATGCCATTATTGATAATCCTGTAATTACTAATTTTTGTGGTCCATATTTATCAAATAATCTTCCTGTTATAGGACTCATAACACCCATTATGATTGCACCTGGTAATAATAATAATCCAGATTCAATTGCAGAAAATCCTCTTCCTGTTTGCATATATATTGGTAATAACATTTCTGTTGCAATCATAGATGAAAATACAATCATAGATACTAAGCATGAATATACAAATACTTTGTTTTTAAATACTCTAAGATTTAATAAAGGTTTTTCTAATTTTAATTGTCTTATTACAAATAGAACTAGAATGATAGCACCAATTAATATACTACCTATTATTAACATATTAGCCCATCCTGTAGAACCAGCTTCGCTGAATCCATACAATAATAATGTAAATCCTAAAGTTGATAATATTACAGAAGGAATATCTAATTTATGTTCTTCTTTTTCGCCAACATTTATTAAGCTGAAATATGCAAATATGATATCTATTATTGCAATAGGTATTATTAAATAGAATAATGCATGCCAACTAAAAGCATCTGTTATAACTCCTGAAAGAGTAGGCCCAATAGCTGGAGCAAATGCAATTATTATACCAACAGTTCCCATTGCACTACCTCTATTTTCTTTAGGGAAAATGTCTATTAATGTGTTCATTGTAAGTGGCATTAATATACCTGCACCTGCAGCTTGGAACACTCTAGCTATAAGTAAAAATGTAAAATTAGGTGAAATAGCTGCAATTATTGTACCAACTGTAAATATTGACATAGATGCAATATACAATTGTCTAGTTGTAAATCTGTTAATTAGATATGCAGAAATAGGTATCATGATAGCATTTGTTAGCATAAAGATAGTAGTTAACCATTGAGCTACATTTGTCTCGATATTAAAATCTTCCATTATTTTAGGGACTGCTGCTGATAGTAAAGTTTGATTTAAAATTGCAACAAAAGTACCTACTAACATAACAGAAATAAGCATAATTTTTTTCTTATCTTTTACTCCTCCCATTATAAAATCCTCCTCTCAAAAAAACATTTTTATTTATTAGCAACCTAACTATTATACAATACCATTTTTTAATTGTCAATATAATTAGACACCTAAATAATAATTTTTTATTTTATATATTTAATTAATCAAAAATTTAATGTATTTTTTATTTGTAACTCCCAGCGTCGCACAGTCTGTAAAATAAAAGAGAAAGTAATAAAAAATTATCTAAACAGACTGTAAGCTTGCTGGTCCCCACGAATTGTTACTTCATAAAAAGTACATTAAATTTTTTTAAATATATACAATTAGAAATTGAAATACATGTATCATAAAAAATTTTTTATAACATATATTAGCAATATAGATTACGAAGGAAGAGGTGTTATTATTATGGTAGATAAAGCAGCAAATTATGAAGAAAGAATCAGAAGGGCAGAAGAAATATATAATAGAAGGCGAAACAATATAAGAACAAATGATTATGCAACTTTAAATATATCAGGGAAAAAGGATATTAAATTATTTAAGAGAATGTTTATACAAATTATAATTTGTTTAGCAATTTATTTTGGAGTTTATATTATACAAAATAATAATTATATATTTTCAGAGAGCTTTATAAGTAAAACAAAAGAGATATTATCATATGATATTAATGTTAGTAATTTAACAGAGGGGGTATTACAGTACATAAATAATATAAAAGATGTGCAATCAATGATTCCAGAGCAGTACAGAGAAAAAGATGAAATAAAAATTGATAGTACATTAAATAACCAAGCTTTAATGTTAATTGAAGAACCACTTTATACTAATGAAGCAAGTAGTTTAAGCCAAGTTGAAGAAGATGCAAAATTTATAAAGGAAAACTATTCTCTTATAAAACCTGTAGAAGGAGTTGTAAGTTCAGGTTTTGGTTCTAGAAATCCTACAACACCAACTGTTCCTAAATATCATACAGGTATAGATATTGCAAATGTTATTGGAACAAAAATAATTGCTGCTATGGAGGGAGAAGTGACTCAAGTATCATCAGTAGGAGCATATGGAAATCATTTAAGAATAAAAAATGGAGAAATTGTTACTTTGTATGCACATTGTAGCAAGATATATGTTAAAGAGGGGGATAAAATAAGTCAGGGACAAGAAATAGCTGAAGTGGGGGATACAGGAAATGTAACAGGTCCACATTTACATTTCGAAATAAGAAGAAATAATGAATTTGTTGATCCAGCTTATGTAATTGATTTTGAATAAGATAGGATGGAGACCAATATGCAAATAAAAGTGAATTTACAAATATTTATATTTATAATAATATTTTTATTAACAAATCAAATATTATTATATGCTATATTAATGCTATTTGCATTTATACATGAAATTGGACATTTATTAGCAGGACTTATACTAAAGTTAAAGCCAAATCTTATAAGAATAACACCATTTGGTTTGTCAATTACATTTGAAGGATATGGAGAAAAAGTACATAATAATATTAATAAAAAAAGATTACTTATTGCTTTAGCTGGGCCATTAACAAATATAATATTAGTAATTATATTTATGTTGATACCAGATTGGAATTTTATTGTAAGTAAAGAAATTTTAGTATATTCTAATTTGCTTATTGCTATGTTTAATTTAATGCCTATATATCCATTAGATGGAGGAAGAATATTAGAAAGTATTTTAAAATATAAAATGAATAATATAAAATCAGTTGAGATTACAAACAAAGTATCAAATTTGTTGGCAATTATACTTACTATATTAGCTAGTATATTTGTATTTTATATTAAAAATATAGCTGTATTTTTTGTGATTTTATACTTATGGTATTTAATTGTTAAAGAGAATGAGAGGTTTAGATTACTGAAAAAAGCATATAATGTAATAGAAAATAAATATAATATGTGTTGAAAATTAATTAAATTAATAGTAAACTAAAGAAAATAGTTGGAGGGTGATTACATATGAAAAAGAATAAGAAATTATTAATTGGACTTATAATAGCTGTAGTTGTAGTAATTGGTGGAATATTAATATATAAAGGAGTAAATAATGCACGTTTAGATAGTTTTTATAATGATTTAAAAACTTTAGGAGATAAAGTTTCATATTATTATGATGAATATGGGGGAATTCCTGTAAAAGAAGAGTATACTGGTTCAGAAAATTTTAAAGCTCAAAAGAATGAAAGTGATAGTAATACTTACTATATTATAGATACTAATTCGTTAGAAGATTTAAATTTAAAAAATGAGGTTACAGGTGAGGGAGAAGATGTATATATCATAAATGATATTTCTCATACTATTTATTATGCAAAAGGGATAAGTGTTGAGGGAAAGATGTATTATACTTTACCTAAATAATATTTTACAGTTTAAATTAATCACATAATAATTGACTATTTATCAAAAATATGATATATTAACATAAAATCGTTATTAGGAGTGAGAAATATGATCGAGAAAAAATACTGGATGAAACTTGTAGAACGGTTAAAAAGAGACAAAAAAAGGACTCTTGCAGCTTTGGTACTGTTAATGTACCGAAGAGATAAAAAAGGTAAAAGGTTTTTGGAAGTACAGGATAAGTATGTTACTGCAATCAGACCATACCGTAAGAGTGAAGGCGTTTTTCTTGATTTTCGGTGTTCATATAAAGATGGATATCGAAGAATATTCTGGTAAAATAGGTTAAATAACCTAAAACATATTATGTAAATTTACAAAAAATATTGACAAATTGTATTTTACATAATATAATAATTAAGTGTTAATTTTTATAGCTTTTGAACAATGGAGGATGACATTATGATGAATAAGTTAGAAAAAGAAAAAATTTTTTCTGAAATGAAACAAAAAGCGAGAGAAAAAAAGAGGCTGATGATTGAAATAGAGCTTTGCCAAATGCAAAGGTCATTATTAGAAAAAAAAGAAGACTTTTATCTTTTAAGAATAACTGAATTTCCAGATATTTTGGAAATTGCAAAAGTAGGATTCTTAAAATACGATTATTACGACCGTTACTATACAAAGGTAACATTGGCATAATAACAAAAAATATCACTTGCATTGCAAGTGATATTTTTTGTTATTATAAAGTATAATTAAAATTTATTAGGAATTCTATCTTTTAATTCTGAAATTTTAGGACTACACCATCTATTAGTATTTCCAACCAAATATGAAGTTATTTTTCTTATTCTTTCAAAAGGTATATCACCTTCGGTTCTTCCACAGCCAGGACAAATTTTATCTATATTGCCAACATAACCACATACTGGATCTCTGTCTATACCATGATTTATGGAACCATAACCAATATTAGCTTCTTTCATTATTCTTATTAATTTTTCAAAAGATTCTACATTATCTATATTATCTTCATCTAATTCAATATAACTAAAATGACCACCATTTGTGAGTTTATGATATGGAGCTTCTAATTTTATCTTATCTATAGCAGATATATTATAATATACAGGAACATGAAAAGAATTAGTGTAGTAATCTCTGTCTGTAATTCCAGGTAGTATACCAAAAATAGTTTTATCTATACTTGTAAATCTTCCAGATAAATTTTCAGCAGGGGTAGCAATTAGGGTAAAATTTAAATTATATTTTTTAGAAAATTCATCTGTTTTATTTCTCATAAAAGTTATTATTTTAATTCCTAATTCTTGTGCTTCATTACTCTCTCCATGATGTTTACCAATAAGAGCTTTTAGGCATTCTGCAAGTCCAATAAAGCCTATACTTAAAGTTCCTTGTTTTAAAACTTTCCTAATTTTATCATCTGATTTAATTTTTTCACTATCAATCCATACAGAATTACCTATTAAGAATGGAAAGTTATATGCGTGTTTGTTTGATTGTATTTCAAATCTTTCAATTAGTTGATTTTTTACTAAGTCCATTTTTGAATTTAAATCATTGAAAAATCCATCTATGTCAGGCGAAGTGTTAGTTATTATACCATGTTTAATACCTAGTCTTGGGAGATTAATACTAGTAAAAGATAAATTTCCTCTACCACTAACTATTTCTTTATCATCTGATACAAAATTATCTATTACACGTGTACCACAACCAACATAGGATATTTCTGTATTTATATTATCTTTATCATAGTATTTTTTATTAAAATCTGAATCAATAAAGCAAAAGTTAGGAAATAATTTTTCAGAAGAAACTTGGCATGCTAGTTTAAATAAATCGTAATTAGGGTCATTTTCATTATAATTTATTCCTTCTTTTACTTTAAAAATAGAAACAGGGTATATAGCAGGCTCTCCTTTACCCAAACCATTTTGTGTTGCAAGTAAAAAGTTTTTGGTTATTAAACGACCTTCAGGAGATGTGTCTGTTCCAAAATTAACTGTAGAAAATGGAACTTGTGCACCTGCTCTTGAATGCATTGTATTTAAATTATATATAAAGCTTTCCATAGCTTGATATGTTAATTTATTAGTTTTATCTAATGCAGATTTATATGCATATCTAAATAATCTTTCAACTTCTTCAGATTCTCTTGAAAACTTATAAAATATACTAATATCAAAATTTATAGAATTTAGTTTTGTTATTTCACGTTCTATACTATTTATAGCAACAAATTTTTCAAAATTGCTAAATGATAGTAAGTCATATAAAACATTTCTAAATTGTTTCTTAAATGTTTTTAATACTCCTGGAGCCATGTAAAAATCAAAATAAGGTATACTTTGACCTCCGTGTTGGTCATTTTGATTTAACTGTATAATAATAGCTGCAATGGAACTGTATGATTGTATATCTTGAGGCTCTCTAAGAAAACCATAATTAGTATAAAAACCATTATTAAAAAGTTTATTTAAATCTATCTGACATGTTGTTGTCGTTCCCATAGGCATGTAATCTAAATCATGTATATGAATATCTCCACTGTCATGTGCATCTGCATAATCTTTTTTCATAAGGTATGCTTTAGAGAATTCTCTAGAAACTGTACTACCAAATTCATATAGTGTTCCCATAGAACAATTTATATTCATATTTGATTCTACCTTACGTTCAAAATCATCTGAAGTAGATTTTAGTCCTAAATTTTCAAGTGATTTTAAAAATTTATGTAGTTTTTTCTCATCTATAAATGATTCTCTTGATTGAGCTCTTGTTAATCTATATTTTGAAAAAGATTCATATACATCTAGATAACCATTATTTATAAGCTCTTGTTCTATAATATCTTGTATTTCTTCAATTTTTATTCTATCTTGTTTTAATTTAGAAATTCTATCTATTACACAGTTATATATGGCGTTGCTGTCTTTTGGTGAGTATTTTGGTGGGTTTGTAGTAGAATGTTCTAAATTTATACTATCAAAGCCTTTTTTTATTGCCATTGCAATTTTTGTACCATCAAATTCAACTTTTTTACCATTTCTTTTTATTACAGACATATTTATATTCATATCAACCTCCATTTGAGCTGATTTTGCTCTAACAAAAATTTATTAAATAATTTGTTTTTCACACTATAACTTTAATATATATTATTATATAAAAAATGATAAAGTCAAGAAAATACGTAAAAAGGTATACATAAATAATAAAAATATGGTATAATATCAATGTTTAAAAGGGGTGATTAAAATTTTTTTGAAAAAAAACTGGAAATTTATTTTAGGATTGTTAGTAGCAGTAATATCAATGCTTATTATTTGTATATATAAACTAAGCATTACTAAAGAAGATTTATCAAATATAGAATTAATTGGATTTGTTGTATCTGCTGTTGTTGTTACATCAATAGTGATATGGTTATCTATACATATATATAAGAAAAAAGATTTGACACAGGAGAAAATATTTTTATATACAATACCAATTATTTGTATAATGTTTATGATATTTATGCCTATGTATAAAAGCCATGATGAACATGCACATTGGCATAGAATATATGAAATATCAACTGGAAATTTAACAACTAATGTTAATGAAAATGGTGATGTATATTCAATTTTACCTAAGAGTGTTGTTATTCCAGATTGGGAGTTTATGAATTATACAGAAGTATTAAATCAATTAGATGATAGAATAGATAACAATGATACAACAAATGATGTATATATAATAACTTCTACGGTATATTCTCCAATACAATATGCTCATGAAGCTTTGGCAATTGCAATTGCTAGAATATTTATTAAGATTCCAATAGTATTAGCATATATTGGACGATTTGCAAATTTAATTGTTTGTTTAGTATTAATGTATTTTGCAATTAAGAAGATGCCATTTGGAAAGAATATATTGTTATGCATAGCATATATACCTATTCTTATTGAGGGGATATCTTCAATGTCTGGAGATGGACTTACTTTTGCTATTTCACTATTCTATTTAGCTTATATATTAAATTTAACTTTTAATTCTAAAATTGAAAAAATACAATTAAAAGATAAAATAGCTTTATTAGTTACTTCTATAGTTGTTGCATCATGTAAAATAGTATATTTACCTTTTATAGGACTTATGTTGTTACTACCAAAAGAGAAACTGGGAGGCAAAAAAGAGAAAATAAAGTTAATAGCAATTGTATGGGGGGTAGCTGTTTTAACAAGTTTAATTTGGCTTGCATATTCAGGTAGATATTTAGGTGGACTTTCTGGATTGGCTGGTTCAGCTCCAAGTGTTCAAATAATGAAATTTATATTTAATCCATTTGATTTTATACAAGCATTTTTATACAATTTAGAAATTAATGGTGGAAAATATTTAACTGAAATGTTTGGATCAGCAATTGGTTGGTTTGATTTTGTTAAACTAGTTTCTATTGCACCATATACTTTGTTTGTTATGTATATTGTAACATTATTATTTGATAATAGTGTAAAAAATAAATTTAATTTATTCCAAAAGGTTATATTAACTTTAGTGATTTTAGCTGTAATTGCATTAATATTTGTAAGCTTATATATTCAATGGACTAAACCAGACAGTCAAGGAATTGATGGTATACAAGGAAGATACTTTATTCCATTATTACCAGCAGCAGGACTTTTAATTGGAAGTATAGTAAAAAATAAGAGTGAATATAATGAAATAAATATGGCAAAGGGAATATCAATTATAGGATTAGTTATACATTTACAATTAATGCTAACTATTTATATATGTAATATATAAGGAGAATAAAATAGATATAATTTTTGAAAGCAGGATAAGAACTAGTACGTAAAAATACTAGTTCTTATCCTGCTTTATTGATTTTACTATATTTCATTTTTGTTGCCATTCCTCCTCTAATGTGTCTTTCGGCTTTATTTTCATTTAAAATATTTCGTACTTCAAGAGCTAAAGATTTATTTATTTTAAGCAGTCTTTTGCTTACATCCATATGTACAGTTGATTTGGATATTCCAAATTTTTTAGCAGCTCCGCGAACTGTTTCTTTATTATCTATAATATAATGAGCCAGTTTCACTGCACGTTCTTCTATTGATATTTTACGCATATTGAAAACCCCCATTTTGAATACTCTTGTTTAATTGTATTCTGTTTAAGGGATTAATATGTTAGATAATGAAAATAATATGATTTATACTATAAAATATATGATTATTTAATTGACTTTTTAAATATGTTTACATATAATTAATTAAACAAATGAAGGAGATAATAAAAAATGGCCAATTATGTATATAGAGCGGTATTAGAAAACTACAGTAAAGAAGAAGGAATAAAATGTAAAGAAAAAGATTCTGATAAATCTTTAAGTTATCATGTTAATTTTGGAAGTAAAAAGAATGTGAAAACAAAATATATATCTACTAGTAAAAAAATAGGAATTGCTGCATATAAATATGCAATAGGTAAAGTTAATGAAAACAGAATTAAAAGATCAAAAATAGTATTAATAGATTTAGATAAATTACCAAAAGAACAAAAATATTATGACTTAACAGATGAAACTGTATTAAAAGAACAAAAAATTAGTCGTATGTCGAAAAATTATTGTAAATCAGATGCAGAAGTTACAATAGAAGGAGATATAGGACCTGAATGTGTAAAAGAAATACCACCAATGTTAGTAGATATTTTGTTTGCACTTGAGAGTTCTGGTAATGCAAATAAAATGTTCTATGATATGTTATTAGACAGAGTGGCTGAAGGTGATATGGAACTAGATAAAATAATTGAAAAATGTAAATTTAATAAATTAGAGCAAAATTTTATTAAATCATATTATACAGATATGAATCAATTAGAAGAAACAGCTAAACAAATACTGCCTGAGATGTTGGATGAGAAAAAAGAAGATAATAGAGAGTTTATAGCAAATTGTATAAGAACACAGATAATAAAAAATGTTGTAGCATCACAATTACATAGAGATTTAAAATATTATACAGGTCCATTAGAAGGAAAATTAAATTCTCATTATAGAACAGAAAAAGATAGAGTGAAAAAAGATTGTTATTATTTTAATGATTATTTATCAATAAAAGTAAATAATGATGATATGATAAAACTACCAAATGGAATTAATTATGAAGTTGGTAAGAAAAATGAAGTTAAAACATTGCAGTTAATAGAAGCGCATTTAACTAAAGAAAATTTTGAAACTCCATCAATACCACGTGATAAAGACAATAGATATAAATCATTTGAAGGAATAAGAATAGAAATTGATAAAAAAAGAGTAAAAGATAATAATGAAATAAATTTAGATGATATAAAAAGTACATTAAAAATAGGAAATGCAAAAGAGAGAAAAGAAGTAGATAATTATATTCAAAGACAAATGCAAAGACAAAGAGGAGCGCGCGAAAGAGGGGAATAAAATGAATGTGTATACAAATGAAGATTACAGTAAAGCATATTCAGAAGTATTAGAAGTTTTAAGATATATACCAAAAGTAGATTTAGTAAAAATACCAAAAGATGAGATAATGTTTTATATAAAAAATATGGACAATAAACATAATTACAAATACAATTTTAATAAACCATTTGAAGATCAAAAATTAATGAGATTAAGTAAAATAATTATATCAAATATTTATATAAAGTATTTAGCAAAAAATAAAGAAGAATTATTAGAAAATGAAAGAAAAGAAATTCTGAAGTTAGAAGAAGAAAATAGAAAAATATATAACACAGATAATATATTTAGAAATAAGAATTTAGATATTGAAAAAGATGAAAATAATAGTTTGATTGTTATAGAAAAACAAGGATTTTTTAGGAAAATAATAGATAAAATTAGGAGATTGTTCAAGTTGACATAAAAACCAAAATATGGTATAATATTTAAGTAAAAATTTTTATTAAAAAATTAATTGATTTTGAGGAGGAATCCGAAAGATGAATATTAAAGAAATTATTTATGGTGACGAAGGTGTTTTAAATCGTTTTAGAAATGGAGATTATACCATTTCTAATGAGGAGAAAAGCACAATATTAGATTTTGCTAGAAAAGTAAATTCTGGTGTCAAAGAGGGAAATTTAAACCCTCAGGACTTTGCTCTTTACAGTGAGTTAATGTATTTTTTTATACATTATTCTAAAGAGGTTGATGGAGTAGAAGAACTTCTTGATGAGATTTATGGGGAAGTTCAAGATGGATTAGATTTTGATTACAATGAGGAGGATGAATAATAATATGGCGACACGTCCATCATGGAGAATAGTAAAAACGGATAACTTTATCAAAATTGTAAAAAATCACTTTGAATTTAAATTTAATCCAGGTTTTTCTGTTACTCAAAAACGGAAAAATGTAGTTGCTTTACACCAAGCAATTGGTGATAAAGCATTAGAGGTTTCAACTAAATCTGATCTGAAACTCGGAAGAATGTTAAGTGCATTCAATTTAAGAATCAACGGAATACCACTTGAGTGTGTATTCCAATCTGCTAAGGTTTATCAATATGGAGGACCTTATAAAGACCTCTTAAATGTGTCTCCAAAAGATGCTAAAAGAGATGAGCGTCACAAGAGTTCAGGAAAATTAATCTACTTCGAATATGAAGGAAAAAGATTTCCTCTTGAACCAAAAACATTCTTTTATGACTTTATTTATATAAAGGCTGTAAAAGAGTGTATTCCTTTGGAGGAGGTAAAAGATATAGTTCAGTATTCGCATTTTTCGGATATTGAATTCAATCCTAAAAAATCAATTAACTGCCAAGCTAAAAGCGTTGCTATAATTAAAGCAATGCTGATGGTATTTGGCGAAGTTCCTCATATCAATGATATTGAGGAATTTAAAAAATTTTACAAAGTAATTCAGGCAGAAAATGCTTGAATTACAGAGAATCTCCCAGTTTATCTGGGAGATTCTTTTATGTAAAAAGATTAAGATAAATATAAAAAGTACTTTAGTATATAATCATTTTATGTTGGTTTATAGTCAAAAAATTTTAATTATGCACTTGTATAGTTATAAATTGTATATAACAACAAAATAATTACAATTTTCTTAAAAATTATAAAAATATATTGACCGGTAGATACTATTGCCTGATATAATATAAGATAATATAATATAACAGAAATAAATATAAATGTTTAATTATTCGAATGGAGGTTTTGTTATAAGTAATTACAAAAGAGGTATTAAATAACACATAAGATAATAAATTAAATAGAGTGAAAATAATTGGGGGAGCTAATTTTGAAAATAAATAATACAAGGAGGCCTACATATGGGAAAAAGCAAGAAAAAAAGAAAGAAAAAAAATAAAAAAAGTAGAAAAAATAATATAAATAATAAAAACATTAGAAAAATAAATAGTACCTCCAATAATATTAAAGATACATCTATACAAAATAAAGAAGATGGTAAACCTGATAATAATAAAATAAATGAGCAAAATAGTATAGAAAACAAAGAAAAATTAATATTAGTTGTAGATGATAAAGAAAAAAGTATAGATGAACAAGAAAAAGATAATAAAAATAATAGCAAATCAAATGAAGTAAATAATACACCTATACAAAAGATAGAAAAAAACAAGTTTAAAAAAGATAAGATAAAAAAACAAAAAAATTCGAAAAACGAAGAGAAATTAGTATTAGTTGTTGATGATGAAAATAAAGATAAGAAAGAAGAGAAGCAAAAAAAACGTAAAAAACATAGATTTTTAAAATTTATATTAATAATGATTATATTATGTATATTAGTTGCTATAGCAGGAATATGGTTTTTTATAGGTGTAATAAATGGATGGTATGGAAATGATATTGATATAAGTAAAGAAGATTTACAAATAAAAGTATCAAATTCTGTAGTTGTAGATAAAAATGGAGAAGTGCTTGCAGATTTAAGTGGAGATGAGAAAAGAAAAATTATAACTTTAGAGGACATGGCAGATTATTTACCTAAAGCATATATAGCAATAGAAGATGAAAGATTTTATACACATAAAGGAGTAGATTTAAAAAGAACAGCAGGGGCTATATTAAATACTTTATTAAATGGACAGAGTAGTTACGGCGGAAGTACTATTACACAACAATTAGTAAAAAATATAACAAATGATAATGAGAGCGAAGGAATAGAGGGAATAAAAAGAAAAATAAGAGAGTGGTCAAGAGCTTATCAAGTAGAAAGGATGATATCAAAAGATCAAATATTAGAATTGTATTTAAACATATTATTTGTAGGCTCTAATAATTTACATGGTGTAGAATTAGGTGCAGAATACTATTTTAATAAAAGTGCAAAAGATTTAGATTTAGCACAATGTGCATTTTTGGCTGGAATTAACCATTCACCAAATTCGTATAATCCATACAGCACAACTGTAGATAATTCAGAAAAAATAAAAAATAGGACAATAACAGTATTAAATAAGATGTGGGAATTAGGATATATACCAACTGAAGATGAGTATAATGCAGCAGTAGCAGAAGTTGAAGCAGGTTTGACTTTTGGAACGGGTGAGACTGTTGGAAAAAGTGTTTTCTCATATCATACTGATGCTGTTATATCACAAGTAGTAGAGCAAGTAAAAGAAGAAAAAAATATGACAGAACAAATGGCAAGAAATTATGTTTATAGTAGTGGTCTTACAATTCATTCAACAGTAGATGAAGGCATTCAACAAAGATTAGAGGAGGAATATCTTAAAACTAAATATATAAAAAAAGGAAAACAAAAAAATAGAGATGGAACATTATTAAATGAGCATACACAATCAGCTATGGCAATAGTTGATTATAGAACTGGAAATGTAGTTGCTATAGTTGGTGGATTAGGAGAGAAAACAGAATCAGGATGGAATAGAGCAACTCAAATGAGAAAACAAACAGGTTCTACTATAAAGCCATTGGCTGTTATAGCACCAGGATTAGAAGAAAAAATAATTACAGCTTCAACAGTATATGACGATAATAGTACAAGATTTACAAGCTATGGTAAAGATTATGAGCCTAAAGATCAAGGTAGTTTCAAAGGTCTTGTTAATATAAGAAGCTTTATAAGCACATCTCAAAATATACCAGCAGTTAAAATTATGACAGAATTGACACCAGAAAAATCATTAGAATATTTACAAAAAATGGGCATAACATCATTAAATCCAAAGGTAGATAATGTATTAAGCTTGGCTTTAGGTGGAATGACAACTGGAGTAAGTCCATTAGAAATGGCTTCAGCATATGGAACTATTGCAAATGATGGGTTATACATAACACCGACATTTTATACAAATGTAACAGATTCTAGTGGAAATGTTGTGTTAACTCCAAAACAGGAACATATAAAAGTACTTTCAGATCAAAATGCATATATTGCGCAAACAATAATTCAAGAGCCAGTAATAAGTAGAGGAGGAACAGCTACATATTGTGCTATTCCAGGAATGGATGTAGCTGCAAAAACAGGAACAACTAATAAAAGTTATGATAGATGGACTTGTGGATTTACACCATATTATGCAGCTGCAACATGGTATGGTTATGATAATAATGAAACAGTATATTATAGTGGAAATCCAGCAGGGCAAATATGGGATGCTGTAATGACTGATATACATGCAGGATTAAATAGTGCAACATTCAAAAGACCTGATGGAATTGTAGAAGCTAAAGTATGTAGAACAACAGGTTGTTTAGCAATTCAAGGATGTACAGATACATATACAGAAATTTTTACAGAAGATAATATGCCTCAAGAATGTAGAGGACATAGAGGACAAAGAGTATGTGTTGAGTCTGGAAAAATAGCAAATGTAAATTGTCCATATGTTAGATATGAGTATGGAATAGTAGTACCAAAAGAGACTTTAGGATTATGGACACCGCTTAAAACAAGTGGTAATCTAATAAGAACAAATGAAGTATGTACAATTCACGATGGAAATTATGGAAAAAATAGAAACTACACAAAATGGTTTTAATCTTTTTAATTTAATTAAAGTGCATCAGGGGGATGTATGTGAGAATACAATTGTTAACGAAAATTATTATCTATACTGAAAAAAATTTAACATTAAAGAAATATATAAGAAAATAGTGATTCCTAGTTCTTCGAAACAACTATTCGAAAAATATATAAAATTCTGATAAAAATATAGATTTTTAAATTGTTTTGTGATAATATATAGAATAAGTGTTAATGTTATTTTTTCCTTAATTTAATTAAAGGAGGAATTAAAAATGAAAAAGGTTGTGGATGAACGGCTAGAAATGGTTTTGAGGAAATTAAACCAAGTAGATGAAAAAAAAGGAACTCTTTTTGCTATTCAAATAACAAAGGAATTTAGTTTCATTTGTACGGATATTAAAAAATGTAATTTAAAAATTCCAAAAAATTTAAAAATGGTAGGAAAAAAGATTCAAATGGAAAACAGAACTTATGAAATAATCTTTTTAGATAGTTAAATATTACAAATCCCAGAAATAAAACATAATTTGTTTAGTTTCTGGGATTTTCTTTTTTAATATATAATGACAAATTGGACAAAATATGATAAAATTCTTGATTAATGATTAATAATAAATATTTTATATACAAAGTAATTTTTATAATGTAAAAACAAAAGATTTATAGAGAAAAAATAAAGTGGGAGGAATGTAATTTTGAACGATTCAATAATAATAAAAGGAGCAAAAGAACATAATTTAAAGAACATTAGTTTAAAAATTCCAAGAGATAAATTAGTAGTTATTACAGGTCTTTCAGGTTCTCGGAAAATCTTCTTTAGCATTTGATACTTTATATGCAGAAGGACAAAGAAGATATGTAGAAAGTCTATCATCTTATGCTAGACAATTTTTAGGTTTAATGGAAAAACCAGAAGTAGAATTAATAGATGGACTATCACCAGCAATTTCTATAGATCAAAAAACAACATCTAAAAATCCTAGGTCAACTGTTGGAACAGTTACAGAAATATATGATTATATAAGACTTTTATATGCAAGAATAGGTGTACCATATTGTCCAAAATGCGGCAGAAAAATAGAAAAACAAACTATTGATCAAATTGTAGATAATATTATGAATTTAGATGAAGGAACTAAAATACAAGTTTTAGCTCCAATTGTTAGAGGAAAAAAAGGAGAGTATACTAAATTATTACAAAGTTTACAAAAAGAAGGATTTATAAGAGTAAGAGTAGATGGAGAGTTATATGAAATTACAGATGATTTAGATATAGATAGAAAGAAAAAGCATAATATAGATATATTAGTAGATAGATTAGTAATAAAACCAGATATAAGAAATAGACTAACAGAGTCTGTAGAGATAGCATTAGCACATGCAAGCAATTTGGTAACAATAGATATAGTTGGACAAGAAGAAAGATTGTTTAGTCAAAATTATGCATGTCCAGATTGCGGTATTAGTATTGAAGAATTAACTCCAAGAATGTTTTCTTTTAATAACCCATATGGAGCGTGTCCAGATTGTGGTGGTATAGGATATCTTATGAAAATAGATCCAGATTTAATTATTCCAGATAAGAATAAAACTTTATATGATGGTGTTAAGGCTTTTGGAGCTAGTACAATGAAAAAGTCAGAAACAATGGCAAAGATGTATTTTGAGAGTATTGCAAGACATTATAATGTAGATATAAGTTTACCAATAAAAAAATTACCAAAAGATTTTGTTAATAAAATATTATATGGTACAGGAAATGAAGAAATAGACTTTATGTATACTTCAGCAAGTGGAACAAGAAAGTTTAAATCTGCATTTGAAGGTGTAATTCCTACTTTAGAAAGAAGATATGCAGAGACTAAATCACAAGGAATGCGTGATTTTTATGAAATGTATATGAGTAATAGTGATTGTACAAGATGTCATGGTTCTAGATTAAATGAAAATGCTCTATCTGTTAAAATTAATGATAAAAATATTAATGAATTAACAGATATGTCTGTATCAAGAATAAAAGAATATTTAAATTCATTAGAATTAAGTAAAAAAGATTCTATAATTGCAAGCCAAATTTTAAAAGAATTAAATAAAAGATTACAATTTTTAATAGATGTAGGATTAGAATATTTAACATTATCTAGATCTGCTGGAACATTATCAGGTGGTGAAGCACAAAGAATAAGATTAGCAACACAAATAGGTTCTAGCCTTACAGGTGTATTATATATATTAGATGAACCAAGTATAGGGTTACATCAAAGAGATAATGAGAAATTAATAGAAACATTAAAAAAACTAAGAGATTTAGGAAACACTGTACTAGTTGTTGAACATGATGAAGATACAATGTATGCAGCAGATCAAATTATAGATATTGGACCTGGTGCTGGTGTGCATGGAGGAAATGTTGTAGCACAGGGGACAGCAGAAGAGATAAAAAATGTACCAGAGTCTATAACTGGTAAATATTTAAGTGGTAGAATGAAAATAGAAGTACCTAAAAAAAGAAGAAAAAGTAATGGTAAATCTATAGAAGTAATTGGAGCAAGTGAGCATAATTTAAAAAATATTAATGTAAAATTTCCACTTGGAGTTTTTACATGTGTTACAGGAGTTTCTGGTTCTGGAAAAAGTACTCTTGTAAATGATATATTATATAAAAATATTGCAAGACAAATTAATGGTGCAAGTGAAAAACCAGGAAAGTGCAAAGAGATAAAAGGTATACAAAATATAGATAAAATAATAAATATAGACCAATCACCAATAGGTAGAACACCTAGATCCAATCCTGCAACATATACAGGGGTATTTGATGTAATACGTGATATTTTTGCAGGAACAAATGAAGCAAAAATGAGAGGATATAGTAAGGGAAGATTTAGTTTTAATGTTTCAGGTGGTAGATGTGAGGCATGTAATGGTGATGGAATATTAAAAATAGAAATGCACTTTTTACCAGATGTTTATGTACCATGTGAAGTTTGTAAAGGAAAAAGATATAATAAAGAAACTTTAGAAGTAAAATATAAAGGAAAAAGTATATCAGATGTATTGAATATGACAGTAGAAGAGGCATTAGAATTTTTTAGTAATATACCAAAAATAAAGCAAAAAATGCAAACATTATATGATGTAGGATTAGGTTATATAAAATTAGGACAATCTTCTACTACTTTATCAGGTGGAGAAGCTCAAAGAGTAAAATTAGCAACAGAATTGTCAAAAAGGTCAACGGGAAAAACATTATATATATTAGATGAACCTACAACAGGTTTGCACATAGCAGATGTACACAAATTAGTAGATATTTTACAAAGATTAGTTGAAGCGGGAAATTCAATTATAGTAATAGAACATAATTTAGATTTAATAAAAACTGCAGATCATATTATAGATTTAGGACCTGAAGGAGGAGAAAGAGGAGGACAGATTATAGGAATAGGTACTCCAGAACAAATTTGTAAAAATGATAGATCATATACAGGAAAATTTTTAAAGAAGTATTTAGAATAAAATATTATTTATGTGTAACTAATTAAAACTGTGAATTTGTTATTGAAAGAAAAATCTAATGTACTTTTTATGCAGTAACAATTCGTGGGGACCAGCAAGCTTACAGTCTGTTTTACAGACTGTGCGATGCTGGGAGTTACAAGTAAAAAATACATTAGATTTTTCTATAAAGATTATATTGTTGATACAAAAGAAAAAATCTCGTTTAACGAGATTTTTTACTGTATTACACATTAGTCATTTGAATTATTATTTTGTCCTTTACCTTTTTTGTTTTTCTTTTTATTTTGTTTCTCATTATTATTTTTGTTTTCCATTCGGTAAAACACCTCCTTTTGACAATTATATTTTGCATAAAAAATTTAAAAATATGTATGTAAATTAAAAAATAATTTGTTTATATAACAAAAATAAGATATAATATTATAAATTTAGGAGGATATATAAATGGAAGAAAAAAATTATAAAAACAATTTAGTTATAGGTATAGAAGGATATGTAGGAGCAGGTAAAACTAGCATTTGCAGACGTCTACTTGATATTATACCAAGATCTGTATTACTAAATGGAGGAAATCTATATAGAGCTATAATGTACATATTATTAAAAAACGGAGAAAAACTTGATGAACTTAAGAAAAATTTAAATCATATAGATATAAAAAAAGTTATGGATATGCTTAAAATAGAAATAAGAATAGAAAATAAAGAGAGTGTTTTTTATTGTGATGGAGAAAAAATAAAAGAGGAAGATTTACAATCTAGGGCATCTTCAATTGCTGTTTCTCAAATAGGAGGAATAGCAGATAATTCTAAATTATTCGATTTTGCAAGAAATTTAATAAATATGTTGAGACAAAATTATAATGTAATAGTTTCAGGAAGAGGTTTAATGGATATATATCCTAATTTAGATTATCATTTTTTTATTGTAGCAGATATTGAAGAAAGAGCTAAAAGAAAAAGAAGTCAGTATAATAACGATATAAGTATTGAAGAAATAAAAAAACATATAGAAGAAAGAGATGATTTGCAAAGAAAATCAGGCTTTTATAAAATTTCTGATAATACTAAAATAATTGATGTAACAAATTGTAGTAATGTTGAAGAATCTACAAATAAAGTTTTTAATGAAATAAATTTAGTTAGAGAATGCAACATTTCTAATTAAATATATAAAATATTATATATATTAATTTTAAAGGGTGATAGTATGGAATATAAAAATGATAAATTAGAAGAGTTTTGTAATTATATAAAATACAAAAGAGTAGCAGTGATAGGATTAGGTGTTAGCAATATTCCATTAATAGATTTTTTATATGAATTAAGAGCAGATATTACAGTTTTTGATAAAAGAGACATAGATAAAATTGATGAAAATATTTTAGAAAATATAAAGATAAAAGGAATAAAATATGCATTTGGAGATAAATATCTAGAAAAATTAAAAGACTTTAATGTAATATTTCGTAGCCCGAGTTGTAGACCAGATTTGCCAGAAATAATTGAGGAATTATCAAGAGGTGCAATACTAACATCTGAAATAGAGATGTTAATGGAACTTTGTCCAGGATTAATAATAGGTGTAACTGGTAGTGATGGAAAAACGACTACAACAAGTTTAATATATAATATTATAAAAAATAAAGGTTATAATTGCTACTTAGGAGGAAATATTGGAATTCCACTTTTTTCAAAAGTAGGAGAAATGAAACCAGAAGATGTGGTTGTATTAGAATTAAGTAGTTTTCAATTGATGAATATGAAAACTAGTCCAAATATTGCAGTTATAACAAATATTTCACCTAATCATTTAGATATTCACAAATCTTATGAAGAATATATAGAATCAAAAAAGAATATTTTTAAATATCAATCAGATAAAGATACACTAGTATTAAATTATGATAATGATATTACAAGAGAATTTGAAAAAGAAGCAAATGGTAAAGTAATATTTTTCAGTAGGAATCATAAATTAAATGATGGAGTAATACTAGATGAGGATATAATAAAAATATGTGATAATAAATTAAGAAAACATATATTAAATACTAAAAATATGAAACTTAGAGGAAAGCATAATTATGAAAATGCTTGTGCTGCAATTGCTGCTACAAAGGGATTAGTAGATACAGAAACACAAGTAGATACAATTAAAAATTTTAAAGGAGTAGAACATAGATTAGAATTTGTAAAAGAACTAAATGGAGTGAAATGGTATAATGATTCAATAGGTACAAGTCCAACAAGAACAATTGCAGGTTTAAATTCTTTTAATAAAAATTTAATATTAATAGCTGGTGGATATGATAAACATTTGGATTATACACCAATAGGTGAACCAATAGTAGATAATGTAAAAATATTAATTTTAATGGGTCAAACAGCAAATAAAATTAAAGAGGCAACAATAAATGCAATGAATAAGAAGAATAAGAAGGTAGAAATTTATGAATGCAATTCTTTAGATGAAACAGTACAATTGGCTAGTAAATTAGCTAAAAAAGATGATATTGTATTATTTTCACCTGCAAGCGCAAGCTTTGATTTATATAAAAATTTTGAAGAGAGAGGAAATGCCTTTAAAGAAATAGTTAATAAACTAATGGATAAGTAATTATTCACAAAATTTATGTAATATGAATAATAATATATATCAAAATAAGGAGGTATATATTATGTATTACAATAGCTATCAAGAATATATGCGTGATGTATTAGGATATACAAGAAATAGAGAAAATAGTAATAATACATATTATGATAATTATTATTCAAATAGAAATAATTCAGAATTAGAAAATATGTATCCAGAAATTTATAAAATTGTATATCCAATGGTATGTAAAATTACTTCAAATACACGTATGCCATTAACAGCAGAACAATTAGAAAAAATGGTAGATGAGATATATGAATGTGTAGAAAAAGATGAAAATGAAACTAGGAAAGGCGCAGAAGTAAAAATAGAGGTAAGAAATAATTCAAAAACAAAGACACAAGAAATAGCAAAAGAAACAGAAGAAAAAAGGAGCAGACCAAATAATTATACATTAAGAGATTTAATTAAAATTTTAATTTTAAGGGAATTACTAGGTAATAGGAGACCAGGTATGAGACCTAATATGCCTAATAATAGACCTCCATATCCACCAAGACCTGGAATGGGAAGACCACCTTTTCCAATGAGAAATAGTGTATTAACACAAGGTGCTGATTCATATATAAATGATTTATATTTTTAAAATTTAGAATGTAAAAAAAATCTCGCTTGTCGAGATTTTTTTGAATAATAATTACATAAATGTAAAGAATACATATATATAAATTTTGTGGAGGTTAAAAAATATGAGAGTAAAAGATTGTATGTGTGATCAAACTGTATGTGTTAAGCCAGAAGCTAGTATATGTGATGTAGCAAAATTAATGGGGGATAATCATATAGGATGTGTTCCAGTATGTGAGAAATCAGGAAAAATTGTAGGTATTGTAACAGATAGAGATATAATATTAAGAGGAATTGCATGTGATAAAGATAACAAGACAACACCAATTTCAGAAATAATGACAACTGAAGTAATAAAAGCTTCACCAGATACAGATATAAATAGTGTAGCTGATATAATGGCAAAAAATCAAATAAGAAGAGTTCCAATAGTGCTAGATGAAAAAGTTGTTGGAATAGTTACTTTAGGAAATTTAGCTCAAACACCTGAATGTAAAGATGAAAGAGTTGGAGAATTATTAGATTGTATATGTGATTGTAGAGGAAAAGCAGATAAAAATAATTGCTAAATATAAAGTTGACATTATGTAAATATTGGATTATGATAAATATGGTAATTAATTTAGGAGAACTTCTTATGAGGATCATACACAGTGTAAAACTAACTACATTAATAAGGAGTGAGAAATATGCCAAGAAATACACGAGCATATGTAATGTTAAAAAGTGGAGAAAAGATTTTAGTTAAAGAGAGTTTTGAAGAACTTTATAATATTTTTGAAACTCGAAAACAAAACTTGATTGTTCATAGTAAAAAGGATGATAAAGTATTAGTGTTTGAAAGAAGACAAGTGGAACTAATTGGACAACTTTTTTAAATATGAGGTATTTATTACCTCATATTTTTTAAAGATATATTACCATATATTGTAAAATGCAAAAATATATGCTAATATATTAAATGTAATTAAAAATGGTAAAGTTAGTAAATTAAAACGGAGGTAAGGAATTTGATTATTGATATGGGCTATTTAAGTAAAGTGTTTAAAAGAATAATTTTATTATTACTTAGTATACTCTTACTTTTTTTAGTTGTTAAATTGTCTATATTCTATATGCCATTTTTAATAGCTTTTATAATAGCAAGTTTAATAGAACCTATAATAAGGTTTGTAAAAAAACATACAAAACTACAAAGAAAAACATCAGCAATAATAGTATTAATAACAGTGTCTACTATCATAATAGGAATAATTGCGTGGGGGATAACTGTTTTAATATCAGAATCGTCGGAATTGTTGCAATCATTAAACATATATACAGATAAAATATATAATTTATTTCAATCTTTTATAGGAAATATAAATTTTGAAAGATTTAATATACCATCAGAAGTTACACAATTATTACAAAACTCAACAAGCGATGTGCTTTCTGTTGTATCAAATGGTTTAAAAGGAATTTTAAATTCGATAATACAAGTAATAACATCATTACCAACAATAGGAATATATGTAGTTGTAACATTACTTGCAACATATTTTATATGTGCAGATAGATTATATATATTAGATCAAATAGAACACCATTTTCCTAAAAAATGGGTAAAAAAATTAACACTTCATTTAAAAAGACTGTTATCGAGCTTAGGAAATTATTTAAAAGCAGAGGCAATACTTGCAATTATAGCATTTTTTCAGATATTAATAGGTTTATATATACTTCAGAAAATGGGAATGAATGTACAATATCCTTTACTTGTAGCAATAGGAATTGGTTTTGTTGATGCACTCCCAATATTAGGTTCAGGTACAATTTTGGTACCATGGGCATTTATATCAGCTATTAATGGTGATATAAGATTAGCAATAGGATTATTAATAATTTTTGCCATATTATCTGTTGTCAGACAATTCTTAGAACCTAAAATAGTTAGCAAAAAAATAGGAATACATCCTATCTTTACATTAATTGCAATGTATACAGGATTTAAAGTAATAGGAATATTGGGTTTATTAATTGGACCAATTGCAATGATTATAATAAAAAATTTATATGGAACTTTAATTGATAAAGGTGTTGTAAAAAGTATTTTCGAAAGAAAGTAATATCTAGAAAATTAATGTTACAGCTTAATAAAAGTAATATAAAAAAATTAAATATAACTTTTTATTTGTAACTCCCAGCATCGCACAGTCTGTAAAACAGACTGTAAGCTTGCTGGTCCCCACGAATTGTTACTTCATAAAAAGTATATTTAATTTTTTTAATTATAGGAAATCTCTTTTTTTACCACAACATTAATTTCTAGATATTAATACAGAAGTAGGAACATATGTATCATCAGGAGGATATACAAATTCTGTTTTTGGTTTATCAATATTTTTTATAGATTCAATCTCTATTACAGGTATTTCGCCATGATAATTTCCTTTTGTTATTTTACCTGTTATTTCAACCCATGTTTTATCTTGAAAGTTTTTTGCTTGAGAATATTTACATAAAAAACCTACAACAAGAGTTTGATTATTTGAATCTATAATCATATCTCTTGCAAGCACAAATTCTTCACTTGAAAAATCCTGTACACGATAAATATAACCACTAAATTTAATTGATTGACCTATATATGTATCAATATTTTCATGAACAGCTTTTAATACATTAGTATAATTTTCAGGAGAGATATTTGCAATATGTTCGTTTGGCAAGCAAGTGTCTACATCACTTTTAGAACTTAAAGCAGAACTAAATATTTTAAATGCAGATATAGAAAAGAATATTATAAGTATAATAACAATAATAAAAAAGATAATTTTGAAAATTTTTGATTTATTTAAATTAAAATTATATACAAACATTAAAATCCTCCAATCAAAAAAGTATCGTTTATAAATAATATGAGGAAATTTATATAATATGTATATTTAATATAAATATTAAGTTTTATGTGTAGAACAAATCAGAAAGTATGGTTTTCATATTGCATGAAAAAGCTGTACTAACATATGTTAGTACAGCTAGGAGTTAATTTATTTTTTTTATTTTTTTTATTCTTTTATCAATGAGTGCAATTGCACTTATGAGAATGAATAACATCATTAATAAAAGAATAACGAAAGCAACAGCCATAAACATATGTATACTATTTACGACTGCAAAGGTCTCTAAGATATTTGGAAGACCTAATAGTTCAAACAATATCTTATTTGTCAATAAAAACAAACAAGATAATAAAATTAAGCAAATAATTGTATATACGTACATATACAATTTGTATTTCCGGATAGTACGTTGTTTCTGATTATTTCTCATTTTTTTTGCCTCCTTTAAATTTAAAAACACTTAAAATAGAGTTTGTAAATTTCTCTAATAACTCCAATTAAAATAATTGAAGCAATTAAAGAAAATACAAATAAACAAATTGAAAATGTAGCATTTATATCTAAAATGTGTATACTATATGGTTGAAAACCATACCCTATAATATTTGCCATGTAGCAAAATATTATAGGCAAAAAAATAAATGCTAACAATAAAAAGTAAAAAAACAACCAGAAATCTACGAATTGATTAGGTACTAGTTTCCGAATAATTTTGCTATACATGATGAACAACTCCTTTAAAAAATATTATGTAAATATTATACTATTTTTTTATAATAAAATCAAGGATTACATAAAAAGAAGTTGACATTTGTCAACTTCTTTCTTCGATTTTTTCTTTTAAGGATATTAATTTATTAAAATAAACTAATAACAAAACAAACAAAGGTATGCTTAGAGCAATATAAATTGGCATGATATTGCCTTCTATTAACTGTATTAGATAGTTTTGCAAGTTTATTGCGGCAATATAATAAGCAATATTGCATAGGACGAACATAAAAGAAATAAAAGCAGTTAATAGTAAAAGTGGAAAAATTATTAAGATACGATTGTTTATTTTTTCTATAACTTTCGAGGATTTCATTTGAAATCTCTCCTTTCATAATAATATGTAATTAACATAATTATAACACTATTATAGAAAAATATCAAATTGTAACCCAATTTGCAGCATACGATTTTGATATAATAATATTGAATAAATTTTTCTTTCATATAACTTGCATAATTTTACAAATATACTTGATATTTACATAATGATATGATATAATATGAAACGTTATCAAGGTTAAAGACCTGATTACATTATAAAATAAAGCAGTGAAAAAGCAAGTAGGAATAAAATTATTCATACACTATCATGAAAGGAGATTAACTATGAATAGCAACAGCCTTAATCAAGAAAACCAGATGTTAACAGAAAATCGGAGTGGAATCATAACACATCCAAGAGAAATAATGGACTTAAGAGAATTGTTTGTTATTTTAACCTACAGTTGCAATGGAAATTGCGAGTATTGCATCGAAAGAAATGTTCATCAAAAAGGAATGATTAGTGATGAAAATTTCGAAAAAGCAATAACTTTTGCCAAAGAAAAAGGTTTAACAACCATTTTTTTACACGGTGGCGAACCTTCTATGCATCCTAATATTGTTAGCTATGCTAAAAAAGCTAAAGATGCAGGATTTTTGGTAAAGATGTTTACAAATGGTATTGCCATTGATAAAATTAGGCAATTGGATGGTATCCTTGACGAGATTATCTTCTCGTATAGAGGCAAATACTCATTGCATAATCAAAAAGAATGGAAGACACCTTTGTCTCTGCAGGTACTTGTGATGCAGGATGAATTTCCAACATTAGAAGATTTGAGAGCATTTATTGTTGAAAAAAGTGCTACGGGTATGAAACTTAGAATTCATACTTTAAATCCAGTAAATCAGTATTCGTATGAGCATCAATATGTTTCCTATCTTGAGGATATGTTTATGGAACTTCCTGATGATGAGATTTTTTGTGCAAGTAATAAAGTTATGTTAGCATATGAAGGTGTTGGAATTCGCTTGACGAATAAATCCTTAAATCCTTCTCATCTTAAATATAGCATGACTCCATCTGGTGAAATTCAGACTAATTTTAAGAGACACTTTGAGGAAATTGTAAAGAATGACACAATGGAAACGCTATTACAAAAATCTTATGAAAAGTTAATGAGGTTGAGAGAAGATAAGAGTCTTGTTACTCTTGATAAAGTGTTAGGTTTTTACTAGTGACTTAACACTTATTTGAAATAATGAAAGGATGATATAACGAAAATGAGAAAGAAGTATACAAGTAAAACATACTTGCGAGGGGTTTCTGATTGGGATTTTATTATTCAAAAGCGAAAATCAGAAAATTATTATGTAAGTATAAAAAAAGTAAATGAAATTGATAAACCTTTTATTGTTGATATGTCAGGACAGAGTATTGTATATATTGATAATGGTTACTATATATTAGAATTTACACCATTAGAACAATTTTACAATGTAAGGGTATTTCTAAATAAGAACGCAGATGTAATAGGATATTATTTTGATATAAGTCGAGGAAATGGCGTAGAAGAAAATATACCCTATTATGATGATCTGTATTTGGATATTATTTATTGTCCGGCAGATAATAATTTTATAGTAGTTGATGACAAAGATGAATTATTAGATGCATTGAGTGCTGGAAAAATAACAAGGAAAGAATTTGATTTGGCAGAAGATGTGTGTTCAAAATTACTCGAAGAAATTCAGACAAATAGAAACATATTTATTAATATGAATAAAAAGGAATTGATTCAGAGATATTTTAGATAAAAAAATCTTACAAGAACACAATTCTCCTTATGAACTAGCTTTAAAAAAACATAGTTAATACTGTAAAAAGACTATTGGTAATATATACTAATAGTCTTTTTATGCATGTGCGACAGGCATGTCGTTTAGCTAATCGGTGAAAGTCCGTAGTGGAGGTAGATATCACCAACCACATAGAGAAGCACAAGCTATCCATCGTGAGGTGGAAGTGGAGAAAGTGTGTATCAAAATATAAATGATAAAATAAGAATGTATGAAAAATCGAAAATAACGATGTACAAAAACTTGTGCTTATTGAGAAGAAACTAGGGTTAAAAGTAAATGCGGAGAAAAGTAAAGTAACGAGACCAACACAGACAAAATATCTAGGGTTCATATTTAATATAAATTGAACCGCCACTTATGACAACCGCTTGAGTGGTGGTGTGAGATGGGAGAAACACATTAAGTGTTATCCTCTACTCGATTTAATGAATTAATTATAAATATTAATTTCATATCATTGACTTTTTAATGCTTTTTTTGTATTATTTTAGAAAATAGAAATAAAATATTTCTATAAAAATGTGGAGGAAAATTTTATGATTGATTTACATATACATACAGTGTATTCAGATGGAGACAAAACTGTAGAAGAAATATTAAAAATGTGTGAAGAAAAAAATATAGAATATATATCAATAACAGACCATGATACATGTAAACAATACCAAGATGAAATACTAAAAAACAATACAATATTTAGTGGTAGAATTATAAAAGGCTCAGAATTACATGCAATGTTTCAAAATGAAAGTATTGAAATATTAGCTTACAATATTAATACAGATATAATCGATAAATGGTGTAAAAAATACTATTCTAATGAAATATTAAAGGAACAGCAAGGAATATTATATCAAAGATTATTAGATATATGTCAGAAACATGGACTTATATATGATGAGAATAAAATAAAAAAACCAACAAAAGTATATAAATACGTGGAAAATCCAATTTATGAAGAGTTACTTAGGCACCATGAAAATCATAGGATATTAGGAGAATTTGCAAAATCATTTAATATATTTTTTAGAAATGGATTAGCAAATCCAGAAAGTAGTTATTTCATGAATTATGCAGAATTTAGACCACAATATAAAGAAGTGATTGATAATGTTCATAAGGCAGGAGGAAAAGCATTTTTAGCACATCCATTTGAATATAGATTTAGAGATATTATTAATTTTATAGATGATTTAAGAAAAGAAGCTGAGTTGGATGGAATAGAATGTTATCACCCATCATCTGAAAAAGATAATAGGAAAGATATTTTAGTAGAGTATGCAAGGAAGAATGGATTGTTTATTAGTGGAGGAAGTGATTATCACGGAAGAATTAAACCAGATATAGATATAGGAATAGGTAGAGGAAATCTAAATATAACAAAGGAAATAATAGAAGCATGGGTATAAAATATAGTGTTTTTTCATATATTGAAAATTTTATTAAATAATCAAAAAAACAAAGAAAATTTGATTAAATAATTTTGATTTTATTAATAATATAATAAAAATTGTTAATTATATTATCATAAATTTTTTATATAACAAATACAATTTTAATTTACTAAAATTAAGGACTTTTCGTTAATATTAATCAAGTAATTTGCGGAAGAACCATTCTTATTTTACTATTTATATTTTTTATCAAAAAATATAACAGAGTTTTTAAAACAAAGAATCCAACTCTTATCGAGCTGAATTTTTTGTTTCTTGGGTTTCTACTTTAGGACACCCTCATTTATCTGGTCTGAACAGTAATATCAAATTTTGATTTTTCTGCAAAATTAAATAAAAAATATTGACAAATGACCATCATAATATATAATTAGTATGTTAAACATGAAGATAAAAGGTTAATATACAGAGGAGGAAAATTTATGTATGTATTTAACAGAATAACTGTTAATCCACAATTACCAAAAAGGATAAATAGGTTAGATGAAATATCAAATAATTTATGGTGGTCTTGGAATACAGACTTTTTGGAATTATTTAAACAAATAGACAAAAATTTATGGTATGAAGTTGGTAGAAATCCTGTAAAATTTTTAAAATTGGTTAGTCAAGAAAGATTAGAAGAATTAGCAGAAGATGCAGATTTTTTAAAGAAATATGATAAAAGTGTTTCAGATTTCGATAATTATATGCATAGTACTAATACATGGTATGATAATAAATATCCAAATACAAGAGATAAAAATCTAATAGCATATTTTTCTGCTGAATATGGATTAGATGAGATAATACCAATATATTCAGGAGGTCTTGGAATACTTTCAGGTGATCATTTAAAATCTGCAAGTGACCTAGGTATTCCTCTTGTTGGTGTTGGATTGCTATATAAAAATGGATATTTTGATCAAAAGATTAATGAATATGGAATACAAAAATCTGATTATCAAAACTTAGATATAACTAATTTACCAATTACACCTGTTCATAATGAGAAAGGTGAAGATTTATTAGTTTCAGTTAAGTTTTATGGTGAGGAAGTATTTGTTAAAGTATGGCAAATAAATGTTGGAAGAGTTAAATTATATTTAATGGATTCTGATATACCTAAAAATAGAAAAGAATATAGAGAAACAACTTTAAAATTATATGGTGGAGATAAAGAAACAAGAATAAGACAAGAAATTATTTTAGGAATAGGTGGAGCAAGATTATTAAGTAAATTAAATTTAAAGCCAACTATATATCACATGAACGAGGGACATTCATCATTTTTGACTTTGGAATTAATGAGAAAAACAATGGAAGATAGACAAGTATCTTTTAATATAGCAAGAGATATTGTTTCAGCAAAAACTGTATTTACAACACATACTCCAGTTCCTGCGGGAAATGATATTTTTGATATACAATTAATAGATAAATATTTTGGAGAATTTTGGGGTAAATTAGGTATTCCAAGGGATAGATTTTTAAGATTAGGAATGAAATGTAGAGAAGGATTAGAACCTGGATTTAATATGGGAATACTTGCATTAAAAATTTCTGGAAAGAAAAATGGTGTTAGTAAGTTACATTGTGAGGTATCTAAAGAATTATTTGGTGAGATATGGTCAAATATAGCTACAAAAGAGGCACCTATTACATATGTTACAAATGGAGTTCATACTTGTTCATGGTTAGCACCAAATATAAAGAGATTATATAATAAATATTTAGTTCCTTATTGGCAAGATAATATACAATTAGAATCTACTTGGAAAAATATAAAAAGTATTCCAGATGAAGAGTTATGGGAGGCACATAACGAGAGAAAAGTAAAGCTAATGGAATTAGTTAAGCAAAATGAAATAAGCAGATTAAAAAATACAGGAATAAGCTATGAAACATTAAAAGAAATAGTTTCAAATTTTAATCCAGATGCATTAACTATTGGATTTGCAAGAAGATTTGCCACATATAAAAGAGCAAATTTGATATTTAAAAACATAGAAAGAATAACAGAAATATGTAATGATAAGGACAAACCAGTTCAATTTGTATTTGCAGGTAAGGCGCATCCTGCAGATAAAGAAGGACAAGATCTAATTAAATATATACATGAGATTTCAATGGTTCCTCAATTCAAAGGAAAAATATTTATACTAGAAAACTATAATATAGAAATGGCAAGATATTTGGTAAGTGGTGTAGATGTATGGCTTAATAATCCAAGACGACCAATGGAGGCATCTGGTACTAGTGGACAAAAAGCATCAATAAATGGTGTAGTTAATTTCAGTATTTTAGATGGTTGGTGGGCAGAAGGATATAATGGAAAAAATGGATGGGCTATAGGCTCAAATAAAGAATATTCTTCATATGAAGAACAAGATATAGCTGATAGTAATAGTATATATGATATATTAGAAAATGAAATAATTCCAGCATATTATAATAGAGATGATAAAGGTTTACCAAGAGAATGGATAAGATATATGAAAAGCTCTATAGAATCTAATGCAGGAAGATTTAGTACAGCAAGAATGCTTGTTGATTATATGGAAAAATTATATATGCCTTTATATGACTTATCAACTAAATATTTTTCAAATTTAGATACAATTTCAGATTTTAATCAATGGAAAAGAGATTTAAAATTAAATTGGAACGATATTGAAATTACACAGTTTGATAATGTAAATAATAAAAAATTAGATGCTGGAAACACAATTGAAGTAAATTGCCAAGTTAAATTGCCTAATATATCAGTAGAAAGTATAGAAGTTGAAGCATATTTTGGAAAAATTATGGATAATGGTACTTTAGATGAAGTAAAAATTATACCGATGAAACTTATAAAATCAGATGAAAATGAAAAAAGATATACATATAAAGCAAAGATAGAGTTGACAACAGGTGGTGAATACGGGTATACTTTTAGAGTAGTTCCTAAACATTATATGTTATTAGACCAACAAAATTTGAATTTAGTAAAATGGATAACTAAATAATATTTAAAAGGAGAGATTGATTAGTATGAGAAAAACAAAAATTATATGTACAATAGGTCCAGCAAGTGACAATGAGGAAACTTTAAGAAAATTAATGCTTGCAGGTATGAATGTTGCAAGAATTAACTTTTCACATGGAAATTATGAAGAACAAGAGCCAAAAATTGAATTAATAAAAAAATTAAGAAAAGAGTTAAATTTACCTATAGCACTTTTATTAGATACAAAAGGTCCAGAAGTAAGAATTGGTAAATTTAAAGAAGGTAAAGTTTTCTTAGAAGAAGGAGATGTATTTGCACTAACTCCTGAAGAAATATTAGGAACTAAAGAAGAATTTACTGTAAGTTACAAAAATTTAGCTAATGAAGTTAAAATAGGAGATAAAATTTTAATTGATGATGGTTTAGTAGGTACAGAAGTTATAGAAATAAAAGATAATAAAGTATATTGCAAAGTATTAAATGGAGGTCCAATTAGTAACAGAAAAAGTGCTAATTTACCAGGGGTAAGTTTAAATTTACCTGTAATGACAGATAAGGATAAAGATGATTTAATAAAAGGTGCACAAGCAGGTTTTGATTTTATAGCAGCTTCTTTTGTTAGAAAAGCTCAAGATGTTATAGATATTCGTAATTTAATATCAGAGCATGGTGGAGAGAAAATAAGAATAATCTCTAAAATAGAAAATAGAGAAGGTGTAGATAATTTTGATGAAATATTAAAAGTTTCAGATGGTATAATGGTAGCTAGAGGAGATTTAAGTGTTGAAATACCAATGGAAGAAGTTCCAATTATACAAAAAGAATTTATAAAGAAAACATATAGAGAAGGAAAAATAGTAGTAACAGCTACTCAGATGTTAGACTCTATGATAGGAAACCCAAGACCAACAAGAGCAGAGGTTAGTGATGTTTCAAATGCTATATTTGACTTATCAAGTGGAATTATGCTTTCAGGAGAAAGTGCAAATGGAAAATATCCAGTAGAATGTGTTGAAATGATGAATAAGATTGCTGTTACAACAGAGGAGTCAATAAATTATTGGCACAGATTTAAACAAAGAGATTATGATTTAGAAAATAGAGAATTCAGATTTAATATATACAATGGTGTATGTGTAAGTGCAATGAATTTAAAAGCAAAAGCAATTGTTACATATACAGAATCTGGTTCAACACCAAGAATAGTATCTTCATATACTCCAAAATGTCCAATATTTGCAATAACAGATAATGAAAGAGTATGGAGACAATTAAACTTACAATGGAATGTATATCCAATATTAGTTGAATCAAATAAAAATGTTGATACTATGATACATAGAGGAATAGATATATTAAAAGAAGAAGGAAAACTTGTAAAAGATGATTTAATTATAATTGCCGGTGGAGCAGAAATAATACCAGAAATAGATAGCGATATTAATAAAATCATTGGTGGAATTGTAAAAATATAATATTTAAAAAAGAGCTAATTAACAGATATGTTAACTAGCTCTTTTTTAAAATTTGCTAATATACGTAATTTATAGTATAATTACTATATTAGTTTTTATGTATCCTTTTTTACGATATTTAATTATACTTATTATTAAAAAATTTTGGAGGGATTTTTAATGACAGATTCATCTGGTAATAAAAATGGCAAATTTCGGATTATTGAGGTAAGTCACTGGACTTTAGAAGAACCTTTTTTAAAAAGAAAGGTTGAAAATGAAAAACAGGAAGAATTTTTAAACTTTATTAAACAGATAATAAAAGATGGAAAAAACAAAGATTTTATTTGTCCAATTATGGACCCATCATTAGATAAAGAGCAAAATATTATTTACCAATCACAAAAAGATCCGGGTATAAGTAAATCTGCCATATGGTGGAATGATAAATTTGAACGGTTCTCTGAACAGTATGAAAGTAGAATGGGTACAATTTATGAGTATGCCTTATTACAAGCGAAGAGACTAGAAAAAAAAGATGTAACTCTAAGAGAGTTAGTAGACGATTCGAGAGAACTGGGCAATTATTGGGATAGCTTTAAAAGCCGTCATAGACTAGAAATGACAGCTAGTAATCCAGTAGGAGATTTTTATGATCTTGCAAATTTAAGCAAAATTGTAAAAGATCCTGATAAAATATATTCAAATAGTGAATTTGTATTGATGGGAGGAGCTTTTTATTGTTTTGGGAAAGAAAATCCGATAATGCAAGCAAGTGAAATAACTAGCCCATCAATTGGATATTTGATGGGAATTGGGTGGATGAGTTTGCGAAAAATTAAATGATTAGAATAGGGGGGAATTTTCCCCCCTGTTTTCATTATTGCAAATATTAATAAATCTTAAGAAAATTATCTTTGCATATAACATATAATGCTGATATAATAATGGTGTTTGAGAGGTAAAAATGAATATAAAAGAATGTTTAGAATGGGGATATGATAAATTAAAAAATATAGATAATTATAGAAACATCTGTATAAATATGTTAGCAGAAATTTTGACAAAAGATAATGTATATATAAGAGTTCATTATCTAGATAATGTAGATGAAAGAAGTGTTGAAAGATTTAAAAATAATATACAAAATTTTTTTGAGGGTATGCCAATACAATATATTAATAATAAGGCATATTTTATGGGATTAGAAATTTATGTTGATGAAAATGTTTTAATTCCAAGATGTGATACAGAAATACTTGTAGAAGAAATAATAAAAATTGTTAAGAAAGACAGTTTGATAAAAATACTAGACTTATGTACTGGTAGTGGGGCAATTGCTATATCACTAAAAAAATATTTGAATAATATAGAAATTATTGCAAGTGATATTAGTGATAAAGCACTTATGGTAGCAAAAAAGAATGCTAGCAAAATTGGAGTAGATGTAAAATTTATAGAATCTGATTTATTTAATAATATTAATGGAAAATTCGATTTAATAGTATCTAATCCACCATATATAAAAAAATCTGTTATTCCATCATTAGACAAACAAGTAAGAAATGAGCCTATATTAGCTTTAGATGGAGGAAAAGATGGTTTAGATTTTTATAGGAAAATTTCATATGATGCAAAGAGATTCTTAAATAATAATGGGTATTTATGTTTTGAAATAGGTTATGATCAAAGAAAAGAGGTTGAAGATATATTATTACAAAATGGATATATTAATATATATAGTAAAAAAGATTACGGAGGTAATGATAGAATTGTTATTTGTAAGTATGGAGGATAATATATGTCATTTTCAGAAAATGTAAAAAAAGAATTAAGCCAACTGAATAATTATGTAAAAAAAGATGAGCTAAATGCTGAATTATATGGATATATGTTAACAAATAATGTAGTAATAGAACAATCAGAAATAAGATTTACAACAAAAAATGAGGATAATATATATAGATATAATAAAATATTAAAAAATTTAAATATTGATCATGAAGAAAGTATAAGTGGAAATATATACATAACAAAAATAAAAAATAATGAGTTGTTAAAAATAGAAATAGATGATAATACAAACATTTTAGGAGCAATTGTAAGAGGATGCTTTATGGGTGGAGGTTCAATAAATAATCCAGAAAGTGAATATCATTTAGAAATCTTATTTAGTGATAAAAATAACATAAATGAAGTATCGGAAATATTAGAAAAATTTAATATAAATATAAAAGTACTAATAAGAAAAGATAAATATGCAATATATATGAAAGATGGAGAAATGATATCAAGATTTTTAGCATTAATAGGAGCAAAAAAATCAGTGTTAGATTTTGAAGCAATACGAGTTATAAAAGAAATGAAAAATTCTGTTAATAGACTTGTTAATTGTGAAACAGCTAATTTAAATAAAGTGGTTAATGTATCTGTATTGCAGATTAATGATATAAAATATATTATGAAAAAAAACAAATTTGAACAATTACCAAAAAGCTTACAAGAGATTGCTTTATTAAGATTAAAAAATGAACATAGTACATTAACTGAAATAGGAAAGATGTTAGAAAAACCAATAGGAAAGTCAGGTGTAAATTATAGATTTAAGAAGATATCTGAATTTGCAGAAAAATTAAGAGAGGAAGAAGAAACATGAGAAATGTAGGAATATATGTTCATATACCATTTTGTAAAAGAAAATGTTATTACTGCGATTTTATATCTTATGACAATAAAAATGAAAAGATAGAAGAATATATCAAATATTTAAAACATGAAATATACCAAACAGGAGAAGGAGCAAAATTAGATGTAAAAAACAATTTGATAGAACCATTAAAAATAAGTTCTATATATATAGGTGGAGGTACACCATCATATATAGATAGTAAATATATTGTTGAGATAATTGAATTAATAAAAAAAGAATTTGAACTATATGATAATTCAGAGATAACAATTGAAATAAATCCTGGAACAGTTGATAAGCAAAAATTATTAGATTATAAAAATATAGGAATTAATAGATTAAGTATAGGTGTTCAAAGTAACAGTAATACTTTATTAAATGATATAGGCAGAATACATAGTTATGAAGAATTTTTAAATACATATAATTTAGCTAGAGAAATTGGATTTAATAATATAAATCTAGATTTTATTATAGGATTACCAAATCAAAAAGACGAAGATATAGATAATTTAATAAAAGAAATAGAAAGATTATCTCCAGAGCATATTTCTATATATTCATTAATGATAGAAGAAAATACAAAAATGTATAAAGATTATATAAAAAACATTATAAAGTTACCAAATGAAGATATAGAAAGACAAACATATTGGAAAATAAAGAGAAATTTAGAAAATGATGGCTATTTACATTATGAGATATCAAATTTTGCAAAATATGGTTATGAATCAAAACATAATTTAGCTTGTTGGAATCAAGAAGAGTATATTGGATTTGGAGTAGCTGCTCATTCTTATACAGATGGAGCAAGATATTCAAATATAGCAAATATAGATGAATACATAGATAATTTTAAAAATAATAAGGATATTGATAATATAATATTTCACGAAAAGCAGAATAATGAAATGAAAATGAAAGAATATATGTTTTTAGGTTTTAGAAAAATAAAAGGTGTAAATATAGATCAGTTTTATAATAAGTTTAAAGAAGATGTGTTTGATGTTTTTTCAAAAGAGTTGAGTAAATTAATAAAAATAGGATTAATAGAAATAAATGATAATTATATAAAATTAACTAATAGAGGGTTAGATTTAGCTAATTTAGTATTTGAAGAATTTTGTTAAGGGGGCAAGAAAGGAATTTAAATGTCTAATAAATACTGGGTATGGCTTTCAAGTATTAATAATTTAAGTCTAGATATAATTTATAAATTATTAGAAAGATATAAAGAGCCAGAGAAAATATGGTATTTAGATAAAAAAGATTTAGAAAGATTAGATATAAATAAAGAAAATATAAATAAAATATTAGATATATATTATAAACAAAATATTGATAATGTAATGTTTTATATTAAGAAAAATAATATAAAAGTAATATCTATAAATGATAAAGAATATCCAGAAAGTTTAAAAAGAATATATGATCCGCCTATAGTACTATATGCAAATGGTAATTTAAATTTATTAAATAATAAATCAATTGCAATAGTTGGTTGCAGATTGTGTTCTGTATATGGTAAGATAATAACAAAAAAATTAGCATATAATCTATCTGAAAAAAATATTACTATTATTAGTGGAATGGCAAGAGGAATTGATACATATGCACACATTGGTGCTTTAGAAGCAAAAGGTAGAACTATTGCTGTATTAGGTTCAGGAATTGATGTAATATATCCTAAAGAAAATGAAAGGTTATATTATGAAATTATAAGAAATAATGGATTAATATTATCTGAATATATTGTTGGTACTAAACCAATTCCAATTAATTTTCCAAGAAGAAATAGAATTATTAGTGCTTTATCTAATGGAGTGTTGGTAACAGAAGCAAAAATAAGAAGCGGAAGCTTTATTACAGTTGATTTTGCTTTAGAACAAGGTAAAGAGATATTTTCAGTACCAGGTAATATAAATAGTGCTAATTCAGAAGGAACCAATTCTTTAATAAAACAAGGTGCAAAATTAGTTACATGTGTAGAGGATATATTAGATGAATTAATTTTATAAAAAAACTTTAAAAACTAGATGATTTGTATTATAATGTTTTCGTATCATAAATTACAAGGAGGATACAATGAGTAATAATAAAAAAAATAAAGATGGAAAAAAAGAAGATGTAGATAAAACAAAGGTATATAAAACAAAAAAGAATAAAGATAAATTTAGTAAAAAACATCCTAAATTAATGCTTGTAATAAAAATATTAATTGTAATCTTTGTATTTTGTATTTTAATAGGTGCAGGTATTGTTGCAGGCATTTTCTATGGATTGTTTGGAGATGATTTTACAATAACAAAAGAAGACCTTATTATATCAAACTTAAATACTGTAATACTTGATAAAGATGGAAATAATATAGGCACTATGGCAGGAGAAGAGATAAGACAGAAAGTTACACTATCAGATATGCCTAAATATTTACCAGATGCCTATGTTTCAATTGAAGATGAAAGATTTGAACAACATCATGGTGTTGATATAAAAAGAACTTTAGCTGCAGCAGTTACATATGTTTTTAACAGAGGCGAATCATCATTTGGTGGTAGTACAATTACACAACAATTAGTTAAGAATATAACTAATGAAAAAGAAGATAGTGGTATAGAAGGAATTATAAGAAAAATAAAAGAAATGTCAAAAGCATATCAAATAGAAAAATTGATATCTAAAGATCAAATTTTAGAGTTGTATTTAAATATACTATTTGTTGGTGGTCCAGGAAACCATGGTGTACAAATGGGAGCAAAATACTATTTTGATAAAAATGTAGGAGATTTAACATTAGAAGAATGTGCATTTTTAGCAGGTATAAATCATTCACCAAATAAATATAATCCATTTACCAATATGGATGATGAGAAAAGTGAATTAATAAAAAATAGAACAAAAACAGTATTAAATAAAATGCTAGAATTAGGTAAGATAAATCAAGAAGAATATGATGGAGCTGTTGCTAAGGTTAATGAAGGATTGAATTTCCAAAAAGGTAAAACAGTAGAAAATACATATTCATATCTTACAGAAGCTGCTATAAATCAAGTCGTAGAAGATTTAGCAGAAAAAAATGGATGGGATAAAAATTTTGCTAAAATGAAACTTCAAAGTGGTGGATATACTATACATACAACACAAGATAGTGGAATACAAAGTATAATGGAAGAAGAGTTTGCAAAAGACACATATGTTAAAAAATCTAAGAAAACAAAATTAAAAGATGAGAATGGAAATGATACAGATACATATGCAACTACTCAAGCTGCAATGGTTGTAATTGATTATAGAAATGGTCATGTAGTAGGATTAGTAGGAGGATTAGGAGAAAAAACATCTACAGGGAATCTAAATAGGGCAACTCAAATGGTAAGACAGCCAGGTTCTGCGACAAAACCAATATCTACAATAGCACCAGCAATTAATGAAAAAATAATTACAGCAGGAACAGTATATTATGATGGAAAAACATCATTTAGTGCAACATATAGTCCAAAAAACGATAATAATGTGTATAGAGGACTTTTAACAGTAAGAGATGCTATTGCTTATTCTCAAAATATGGTGCCATTAAAAATAATGGTAGAACTAACACCTGGTAAATCAATTGATTATATGAGAAAAATGGGAGTATCTACATTATATAAACATGGAGAAGATGAAAAGAAAGATGACGAATCATTACCGCTTGCAATAGGAGGTATATCAGATGGAATTAGTCCTTTAGAGATGGCAGCAGCTTATGGAACAATTGCAAATGATGGTTTATATGTATCACCTATATTTTATACAAGTGTTACAGATGAAAATGGTAATGTAGTATTAGAACCAAAACAAAAACAAGAAGAAGCAATAACAAAACAAGCGGCATATATTACAAAGAGTATATTAACACAACCGGTTTTAACAGGAACAGCAACTTATTGTGCAATTTCAGGAATGGATGTATCTGCAAAAACTGGTACAACAAATAATAGTTATGATAGATGGCTTTGTGGATTTACACCATACTATGCTGCAGCTACATGGTTTGGATATGATCAACAAGAAGAAATTGTATGGTCTGGTAGAAATCCAGCAGGAAGTATATGGTCAAATGTAATGAAAGAAATACATAGTGGATTAGAAAAGAAGAGATATGAAAGACCTGATGATATAGTTACTGCAACTATATGTAAAGAATCTGGAAAATTGGCAGGCGAGAATTGCTCAAAGACTACATCAGAAGTATTTATAAAAGGAACACAACCAACACAAAAATGTGATGCACATTTAAAAATAAAAATATGTAAGGAAAGTGGAATGATAGCTAGCGAATTCTGTCCAGATACAGAAGAAAAAGATTTTAAAGCTAAACCAGAAAAAGAAATAGATGTAAGCTGGAACACTACATATGGTGAGGAAATGAATGCACCAACAGAAATATGTACAATACATACTAGTCAAGTTCCAGAAGAACCAAAAGAACCTGAGAAACCAGAACAACCTGATGAGCCAACTATAGATAATACTGTAGATAATACGACAAATAGTACTAATAGTACGAATAATACCAATGTTTCAAATAGTACCAATAGTACAAATAGCACTAATACATCAAATACTACTAATAGTATAAGTAATGATACTTAAAGTATAGTACACAATTACTATCGCCCTCAAATTTTCTAAAGAAAATTTGAGAGGGCTAATAAAAACCTCAAACATTCGGGGTTTTTATTGTATTTTTTTAGAGCATCATATTGCTCGAATGGAGGTTTTATGGATATATTTTTTTATAATACATTAACTAAGAAAAAAGAAAAATTTGAACCAATTGAAGATAATATGGTAAAAATATATACATGTGGTCCAACAGTATATAAAGATGCAACTATAGGGAATATGAGAACTTTTATTTTCATGGATAATTTGAGAAGAGTATTAAAATACAATGGATATAATCTAAAACATGTAATGAATTTAACAGATGTTGGACACTTAGTATCAGATGGTGATGAAGGCGAAGATAAGATGGTTAAATCTGCAAAAGAAGAAGGAAAAACACCTAAAGAAATAGCAGAACATTATACAAAATTATTTTTTAAAGATTTAGAATTATTAAATGTAGATATGCCTGAGATAATATGTAAAGCTACTGATTATATAAATGATATGTTAGAGTTTGTAAAAAAATTAGTAGCTAATGGATATGCATATGAAACATCAACAGCTATTTATTTTGATGTTTCTAAATTAGATGAGTACGGAATATTATCTGGAATAGATGTAAGAAAACAAAAAGCAGGTGCAAGAGTAGATGTAGATGAAGAGAAGAAGAATCCTTATGATTTTGCTTTATGGATAAAGGCTCCAGAAAATCATATTATGAAATGGGATAGTCCATGGGGACCAAGTTATCCTGGTTGGCATATAGAGTGTTCAACAATGAGTCAAAAACATCTAGGAGAACAATTTGATATACATACAGGGGGAGTGGATTTAATTCCAACACATCATGAAAATGAGATTGCACAGAGTAAAGGATGTACAGGAAAAATACCAGCAAGATTTTGGATGCATGGAGAATTTTTACTTATCAATGGCGGAAAAATGTCAAAAAGTTTAGGTAATGTATATTTATTAAAAGATATAGTTGAAAAAGGTTATGACCCATTAGTGTATAAATATTTTTGCTATACAGCACATTATAGAAATAAATTAAATTTCACATGGGAGGCTATAGATGCTTCAAATAAATCTTTAATGAAATTAAGAGAGAGTTATAGGAAACATTTAGATGGAGAGGAAAATATCGAAGATGATATTGTATCAGATTATAAAAATAGATTTATAAAAGCAATTAATGATGACCTAAATATGCCTCTAGCTATGGGTGTTGTTTGGGAAGTAGCAAAGAATGAGAAAAAATCTAAGAAATTTGCAGAATTATTATTAGATTTTGATAGGGTATTAGGTTTAAAAATAGATAAAAAAGATGATATACCAGAAGAAGTATTAAAATTATTAGAGGAAAGAAATACTGCTAGAAAGGAAAAAGATTGGAAAAAATCTGATGAATTAAG
>CALXBW010000005.1 GCA_944386645.1 uncultured Clostridia bacterium
ATTATATTAAATATTAATAAAAATTTAAAGAAAGGAGTGTATGGTTATTTAAGTTATTAAATATATCATACAAGGTTATTATGGAAGTAAAAAATAAAATAAGTTTCCATCATTTGTTTTGGTATTTTATAATTTTTAGTGTATTAGGTCTTTTAATTGAAACATTATTTTGTTATATAACAATGGGAATAATAGAAAGCAGAAAGGGGTTGCTTTATGGACCGTTTTGCCCAATATATGGTATAGGAGCTGCGTGTTTAATTTATATATTGGATAAATATAAAAATAATAATAAGAAGATTTTCATATATGGAGCAATAGCGGGAAGTGTTATAGAGTATGTGCTAAGTTTTGGATTAGAAGCTATATATGGTTCAAGATTTTGGGATTATGCATATAAACCATTTAATTTAAATGGAAGAATATGTTTAACATTTTCAATTTATTGGGGAATATTATCTTTATTATTAATGAAAGGAATAAGGCCAAAAATAGATAATTATATAGATAAATTATCTGGGAAAAAAGCAGCTATTTTGGATTCTTTATTGTTAATATTTTTGATAATAGATGTAATTATGACTGTATGGGCTATAAATACATATCAAGATAGAGTAAAAGCTCAATATTATAATATTGAGGTATATCAAGAAGATAATTTAAAAAATAAAATAGAAAATAAATTATTTAGTAATGAAATAATGTTAAAAACATTTCCTAATTTAAGAATTAGAGATAATGAGGATAATTTAATATTTATTAGAGATATTATAAAATAAATCTATAAAAACCAATAATTCCGAAAATAATAAAAATTATGCCAGAAAATTTTCTAAACAAGTTTTCTGGTATTTTTTTTATGATTATTTTTCCAAGACCAATTGCAATCAAGTTGCTACAAATCATTGCAACTATTGAGCCTAATATAAGACTTAATTTATATTTAGAATAGTTTATTCCAAGTCCAATAGCAGATAAAAATGTTTTATCTCCAAGTTCTCCAATAAATATATAAAAAGCAATTAAAAAAATATAATTTAGTTTATAAGAAAATAGTTTATTAATCTTTTTATAGTCTGATGATTCATTTGATGTATTAGATACTAGAGAAAATACACCTATTATAATAAATGAAATAAAAGTTATAAGTTGTAAAATATTATGTACAAATACATTATCTAAAGAGCCAAGACAGCCACCAAATAATATTGCAATACCATGACTAAAAAATGTTCCTATTGCAATACCTATTAATATAGTAAATATTTTTAGTTTTGTAGAAAATGATAGAATAATTAATTGAGTTTTGTCACCAAGTTCTGCAAAAAATATAATAAAAAAAGCAATAAAAAAACAATATAAAAAATCCATAAAAATGAGAACCTCCTTAGGTAATAAAATATTCACAAGATAAAAAAAATATGAAAAATTCATAATAAAAAACGAAATAGAATACATTTGAATATAATAATTTTCTAAATTTTATATTGATAATATTTATTAAATATCAATGTAAAATAAGCTGGTGATATTATGTATGATATTTTAAAGATTATATTTGTTATAATAGGCTCTATCATAGGGGCTGGATTTATTTCAGGGCAGGAAATATATACTTTTTTCTTAAAATATGGTGAAATAGGTTTTGTTTGTGTTTTTTTTATGGGGATATTATTAGGTGCGGTAATTTATAAAATATGTTTAATAATGATGAATGAAAAAACAATGAATTATGATAAATTTCTTAATATTATTTTTAAAAGTAAATTTTCTAAAATGAAAAAATTTTTACATTGCTTAGTAAATATTTTTTTACTAATGTCATTTTTTATTATGTGTGCAGCTTTTTGTGCATATTTTAAACAAGAATATAATATATCAGTATATTTAAGTGGGATAATATTATCTATAATATGTTATATTGTATTTATAAAAAATATAAATACAATAATAAAAATAAATTCTATATTAATGCCTATAATTATTATTTTAATATTTTTTTTAATAACAAAATTAGATATAAATCAAGTGAATATAAATAGTAGTAATAATATTTTAATTGCAATATTAAATTGTATTTTATATGTTAGTTATAATATTATTATATTAATTCCAATTTTATTAAAATTAAAAGGTTATATGAAAAGTAAAAAAAATATATTTTTATCTTCATTAATCTGTTCAATAATTGTAGTTTTTATGGCGTTAATAATTATGTGTACAATAAGTCAAATTAATAGAATTAATTTTATAGAAATTCCATTATTATATATAACAGATACATATGGTCTAAGTTATAAGTATATTTATAGTTTAGTACTTATAATTGCAATTGTAACATCTGCAATTTCAGCTGGATATGGTTTTTTAGAAAATACAATAAAAAACAAAAGAAATTACAAGAAACTGGCTTTTTTGATATGTATCATTTCAATTTTTGTTTCAAATTTAGGATTTTCAAATTTAGTAAATGTTTTATATCCACTATTTGGAGTTTTAGGTTTCTTACAGATATTTTTTATATTAAAATATTGAAAAATATTATTATAACTGATATAAATAAATAGGTGAAATAAATTGAAACAAGATTTAAAAGAAAATAATCAAATTGAAGAGAAAAAAACTTTAAATATAAAAAAAATTATTACTTTAGTAATGATATTACTATTAATATGTGCTATCATATGGACTAGTGTAGAATATATAATGAATGAGCAGTTTAGAGAAAATATGGATAAATATTTATTTATGAAAGAAATACAAGAAGATGAAACAAAAAGCATTATAATAGAAAATGAAAATAATTCATTTGTATGTGTATATGATAGATATATTGGAATATTAAGTAATAATGTATTAAATGTATATAATAGATATGCAAAAAAAGAAATGGAAATTTCATTAACAATAACAAACCCAGTATTTGAATCAAATAATAGTTATTTGGCAGTGGGAGAAAAAAATGGAAAAAAATTTTATATGATAAAGGGAAAAGATATGATATGGCAAGCTGATGTAGATGGGCAAATATCAAAAATTACGGTTAATAGGAATGGTTATGTTGCAATTTCAATGATTCAAACCAGTAATAAAGCTGCTGTAGTTGTATATAATCCAGAAGGAAAGGAGCTTTTTAAAACACATTTATCAAATACATATGCAATAGACACTGATATATCTAATGATAATAAATATTTAACAATAGGAGAAGTAAATATAACAGGTACAACAATACAATCAAATATAAAAATAATTTCTTTTGATAAAGTGCAAAATGATTCTGAAAATGCTATAATATATAATCAACAATCAGATACAGGAAAATTAATAATAAGCTTAAAATATTGTGATGATGGAAGTTTAATGTGTATGTATGATAGCGAAATAACAATGATATCAGATGGAAATGAAAGTAAAGTCGTAGAATATGATAATGATACATTATTTGCAAATATTAATATGAATAAAAAAATAGTAGAAATAAGTAGTTCTCAAGATGTAAATAATGCAGATAGTATTGTAAAAATAATTGATGTGAATAATAAAGATGAAAAAAATTATACAATATCAGATATTCCAAGAGAACTTTTAGTAAATGGAAATAAAATAACAGTTAATACAGGTATGTATGCTTATTTTATAAATTCATATGGAATGTTAATAAAAAAATATATTTCAAAACAAGAGATAAAAGAAATTGTAATGGGAGATTATATTGCTGCAATTGTATATAAGAATAAAGTGAATATAATTGAATTATAAGGGGGAAGATTTATGATAATAGATATAATAATTGTATTAATTATTGCGTTATGCATATTTGCAGGTTATAAGAAAGGGTTAATGGGAGTTTTATTTAAAATAGTGTCTTTTATACTAGCTTTAATAGTAGCTTTAATTTTACATGGACCTATATCAAATTTTATAATTAATAATACAAGTATTGATGAAAATTTAGAGACATTAATTATAAATAATATTGATCCTAATAAGGAAGTACTTGATGAAAATGGAAATTTAAAAGAAAATACAAATAATTCTGAAACAATACAAGAATATATTACAAATACTATTGGAGATGTTAAGGATAATGTAGAAAATGCAGCGGCAAGAAGTATAGCAATTACAATTATTAATATAGCTGTTTTAATTTTGATTTTGTTGATTACAAGAATAATTTTAGGTGTTTTAAATATAATAATAAATATTGTTGCAAAATTGCCAATAATAAAACAATTTAATACGGCTGGAGGATTAATATTTGGAGCAGTAGAAGGATTAATAATAGTATATGTATTGCTTGCAATTTGTGCTTTAATTGCACCATTGTTTAGTGATTTACAATTAATAAACAGTATAAACAGTTCAACTCTAGGAAAATTAATGTATGATAATAATATTTTATTAAAAATAATGTTATAATATTGATATTTATCTGTAGCTTTGTTATACTTTTAAAGGGATAAATAAAAATTAGGAGTGTATTATTTTGAAAAAACAACAGAAAAAAGAGAAAGTCAAAAAATCTAAAAAAAATAAGAAAAAAGTATTAATAGTTTTAGCATTGATATTAATAATATTAATAGTTGCAGGAGGAGTATTAGCATATAGAGCAAATAAATTAGGTGGAGGAATGGGAGGATTAATTGCTGCAACATTAGGACATGATGAAAATACTAAGAAAAATTTAGATACATTAACATTTTTGGCATTAGGTAAGAGTCAGAATTTAACTGATACTATAATAGTATGTTCATATAATCCAAATACACAACAAGCTTCTATGTTATCAATACCAAGAGATACTTTTGTAGGAACAAATAAAAACAAAGCAACAGCTATGCAAAAAATTAATGCATTATATCAAGTATCACCTCAAAAGACTTTAGATGCTGTAAATAAATTAACAGGATTAAATATTAAATATTATGCTATGATTGACACTAAATCATTAAGAGAGGTAGTAGATGCTGTTGGAGGAATTTATTTTGATGTTCCAAGAGATATGAAATATACAGATACATCACAAGATTTATATATTGATCTTAAAAAGGGATATCAATTATTAGATGGAAATAAAGCAGAGCAACTTTTAAGATTTAGACATGGACAAAAATTATCAGATACATATTCATCTGAATATGGAGAACAAGATTTAGGAAGAATGAGAACACAAAGAGAGTTTTTAATAGAAGCTGCAAAACAAATTCTTCAATTAAAAAATGTATTTAAAATTGGAGAATTTATAGATATAGCACATGAAAACTTAGAAACAAATATACCAGTCTCATTAATTAAAGATTATATACCATATGCAATAGAATTTGATACAAATAATATAAAATCAGATATGTTACCAGGTTCTGCAGGTACTTTTAATTCAGTATCTCTTTATATTAGCGATACAAAGGAAACAAAACAAATTGTGAATGATTTATTTAATTTTGGTAACGGATCAAATGATCAAGATATAGATTTATCTTCAATAAATGTAGAAATATTAAATGGTTCAGGAGTTAAATCAAATTTAACACAAGTTACAGATATGTTAAAAGAATTAGGTTGTAATGTAGTAGAAACAGATAGTACAAAAGCTACTTCTAAAACTACAATTATAAATAGAACTGCACAAGAAGAAAATATTGCAGTATATATAAAAAATACTATAGGATTAGGAACAATATCAGAAGGTAAAGAAAGTGGAGACATAGATTTTACTATTATTTTAGGAAAAGATTATAATGAAGAAAATTAAATTAGGAGGTTATAAATGGCAGATGAACTTGTATTAAAAATAGAGGATATATTAGAATCGAAAAAGGCAAAAAATATAAAGAAGATTGATATAAAGAACAAAACTACAATAGCTGATTATTTTATAATAGCAAGTGGTACTTCAACAACACATGTAAAGTCATTAGCTGATAACTTAGAAGAAGAATTAAAAAAAAATAATGTATATCCAAAAAAAATAGAAGGGTATAATACTGGTTCATGGATTTTACTTGACTATGATAATATAATAGTTCATATTTTTACAGAAAATGAAAGAATAAATTATAGTTTAGAAGATTTATGGGATAAAATGAAATAAAACAAAATAAAATTCTAGGAATATTTTTTAATATTCCTAGAATTAATAATATTATAATCTATAATTTCTGTATTTAACTTTTTTTCTATTTAATTTATTTCTAATTAATAATATCAACAATATAAAAATTACAATTCCAAAAGCAATTATAAAATAAATAAAATAAGATTTTTTTACATCATTTGCAGCAATTAAATCACTTTCATAAGTTGTTCCATCAATAACATATTTTATAGAACCAATAACTTCTCCCTTTTGAATAGGAGCTTCTAAATTTTCTTTAAATGTTGTAGTAGGTGGAATAGTTGAATATAAATTTTCACTATCAACAAGAGCTGTAATATTATCTTTTACTAGAACATCTAAAGTTTTAGTTTTATTTGTTGCATTTTTAATTTCGATTTGTCTAAATATAGAGTTCTCTTCTCTTAAAGTTCTAAAGAAATAATTATCATATGCAAAATCATAAAGTTTTTTTGTTTCTAAATATCTTTGGTCTAATCCTTGAGAGTTTGTACCTGCACCTAATATAACACAATATAATTCTAATCCATCTTTATTAGCAGCAGAAACAAGGCAATTTTTTGCCTGACTCGTATATCCAGTTTTTATTCCAATAGCGTACTCATAATAATAGTTATCAGAACTTTTAGAAGAATCAGGTTTAATTAAATCATTTGTAGTTCTATAATTTCTATCTTCCTTTTTATAATTATTAGTAGGAGGAAGATAGTATTCAGTTTTCTTAACAATTTCTCTAAAAACATCATATTTCATTGCTTCTTTACTTATTAAGTATAAATCATATGCACAAGAATAATGATTATCATCATGAAATCCATAAGAATTAGTAAAATGTGTGTTGGTACAACCAAGTTCTTGTGCTCTTTTATTCATTAAATTAGCAAAATTTTCAATACTACCAGATATATGTTCAGCTAAAATGTTACCAGCAACATTACCAGAAGGTATTAATAAAACATTTAATAATTGTTCAACTGTTAATTCCTCACCTGGGTTTATAAAAACTGTTGCATAAGCAGGCGTTATACTGGAAACAGCATCTTGACTTACTGTAACAATATCTGTTAATTTACAATTTTCTAATGTTAAAAGTGCAGTCATAATTTTAGTTGTACTCGCAGGATACATTTTTTCTTTAGAATTCTTCTCATAAATTATTTTATTTGTTGAAGGTTCTATTAGAAGAGCAGCTCCTGAAGTAATGTTAAGTTTAGAAGTATCTACTTGTGCAAAAATTGATTGGAATGAAAAAAGAAAAAATAAGAAAAATGTCATGAGAAATATTTTTCTTCTCAATATTAAATACACCTCCATAAAATTATTTTACAATAATATATAATAAATTAACAAAAAAAACAAGGAGATAATAATGATAGAATTAAGTAAAAATGAAAAAATTATTATATGTATAATATTGGTAATTATTATTAGTGTAATTGGGTATTATATATATGTAAATATAAATAATAATGAATTATATATAGAGGAAGATGATTCATATATAGAAGAAAATCATAATGATGTAGACAATGAAACAAGTGTAAACAAAAGTGAAGAAACTATAATAATACATATTGCAGGATGTGTAGAAAATGAAGGGGTATATGAAATAAAAAAAGATAGTAGAATATCTGATGCAATAGACATAGCTGGAGGATTAACATCAGATGCGAATATAAAAAGCATTAATTTAGCACAAAAATTAAATGATGGACAGAAAATATACATTCCCAATATAAATGAAGATATAGAAGAATATACAGGTGATGATACAAATTTATTTGAGTATAATGAATTAATAAATATTAATACTGCAACACAAACTCAATTAGAAACATTACCAGGTATTGGACCATCAACAGCAGATAAGATAATACAATATAGAAAAGAAAATGGTAATTTTAAAAATATAGAAGATATAAAAAATGTTTCAGGAATTGGAGATAGTAAATATGAAAATATAAAAGATAAAATATGTGTATAAAAAATAAAAATCAAATAATATTAAATATTATTTGATTTTTATTTTATAATAAGTTTTTCAACAAAATATTTTGTTGTTTTAGCAAATTTTAAATCATTATCATTAAAATTATTATTATGAGAGTAAAAAATAAGTATACCAGTAACATTATTTTCACGTAGAATAGGTAATATTATTTGAGATTGATAATTTTGGTTGTCTGAATAATAAATAGGTTTTGTATCTTTAGGACTATTTATTAATAGAATAGAATCTTGGTAATTAGAACAATTAATAGAATATATATATTTTTTTAAGTCATAACTAATTTTTTTATTAATATAGTTTTCAGAAGAATATTTAGGGCTAGAAAAAATAATATTATTTAAATCAGTCAATATAATATTAAAATTACTAATAGTATGAGAATCTTCTAAGAAATTAGTAATATTTTCATTGGAAAACATGTAAAAACACCTCCATAATTAACCATATATAATTATAAATCATAAATTATAAATAATCAACCATGTAAATAGTGGAAAAAGTAATATTATAAGGGTATTAAAATACACATAATTCAACAATATAATATAAACATGTAAATATGACTTATAAAAAGAAATGAGAAAGAGGTAAAAATGGGAATTTTAGATAGATATTTACTAAAGAGAGATAACATATTAAGAAAAAAGATAGAAATAGATAATACTCTATATGAAGAAGTTGTTGAATTATCAAAAATATATGAGGCATCTGCAAATAAAATAATTAATATAGCTATTTTAGGATTAATAGAAACCGAAAATGTAAAATTGTATAAAAAACCAGATAATGAAATTTCAGTGTCGCATAGTTTATTAATAAGAGAGGGATTTTATAAAAAATTAGAAGAATTCAGAGAAAAATATGGAATATCAATATATAGATTAGTTAATATAGCCATAAAAAATGTTATAGATGAAGAAAAAGAGAAGAATGTAAAAGAATAGCTCTATATTTATAATACAGAGCCAAGTACTAAAATACCTAAATTATCATTATATATTTTGTTAAATTGAGATATAGGCAAAGGATTTTCACCTAATCCAGCTTCTATTGTGTATCCTGGTCTATTATATTGGAAAATAAACCAATCTTTATATCCGGCAAATGAAGAACTATAAGGTGTTGTTTCTAATGCATATCCGCTTACTCTTGAAAATTCTTGCCCAATCATTAATGAATCTTTTGGGTTAAAATCTAAATATTTCCAATATATAACTTCACCTTGAGTATGATAAGATAATATTAATCTAAAATTATGATTAATAGTGAAATAATATAAGGCTAGAGTTTCTGGTTCTGTTAATGGATTATATCCAACAAAATCTCTAGGTGCAGGTTTAGTAAATCCTTGTTCATATTTTATTCTTTTAGCTTCTTCCCAATTTGCAGGAAACTGCAAATTTAAATCTACACCAGTGGTATTAAAAAAATACCAACCGAAATTAAATAGTTAACAAAATAAATAATTATCTATATTGCAGAGTATTTCGATATAAAAGAAATATTCTGCATTTTTAAATTAAAAGTTTATATGTTAATACACAATAAAATAAAAAATTTTCATTTAATTCCACTAATATATTTTATAAAACTATTAAAAATAATTTATATATATTGTAGTATTTAAGAAAAATAGTGGTATAATTTTAAAGTAATTAATTGTTAAACAAGGAGATGGTATTTTGGCAAATGCTAAAGAAGAAGTTAATGTTAGTAAAATGTATGGTGAAGAATGTACTTTGCCTAGAGATGAATTTATTAAAAAATACAAGGTAAATGAAAATGGTCTTTCTTCTGAAAAAGCAAGCGAATTAATTAAAAATTTAGGATTAAATGAAATTAAACAAGCAAAACCAAAGAAATGGTATAACTATTTTTTAGAAAGTCTGTTTTCACCATTTAATTGTATATTATTAGGTATTGTTTGTATTCTAATTTATACAGATATCTATTTACCAGAGACACCTAGTTATGCAAATATTATTGTAATTGCAATATTAGTTACAGCAAGTACACTTCTTGATTTTTTCGAAGAATATCGTTCTAATAAAGCAGCTGAAGAACTAAAAGAAATGGTTGCGACTACAACTACTGTTATACGTGATAATGAACAAATACAAATACCAATAAATCAAGTAACTTTAGGAGATATTGTTGTGCTTTCTGCAGGTAGTATGATTCCTGCAGATTTAAGACTCATTGAAGCAAAAGATTTATATGTAGGACAGTCATCATTAACTGGTGAATCTGATAGTGTTCAAAAATTAGTTAACTCAGAAATTTCTATTAATGAAATAGATAATATTTCAGATTTAGACACTATTTGCTTTATGGGAACAAATGTTATATCTGGAAGTGCAAAAGGTGTAGTTATAAAAATTGCTGATTCAACTTATTTTGGAAAAGTTGCACATACAATATCTACAGGTAAGCCTAAAACAGCTTTTCAAAAAGGAATCGAAAATATTAGTAAATTGTTAATTCGTTTTATGTTAGCAATGATTCCTCTAGTATTTCTAATGAATGCATGGAAACATGATATTATAACAGCATTTACATTTGCTGTTGCAATTGCTATTGCAATTACACCACTGCTTTTACCAGTTATTTTGTCTTCTAGTCTTTCTAAAGGTGCTGTTAGAATGTCTAAGAAGAAAACTATTGTAAAAAAATTAGACTCTATACAAAATTTTGGAGCCATGAACATTCTTTGTACAGATAAAACAGGTACTTTAACAGAAGATAAAATAGTTCTGGAAAAATATTTGGATATAAATGGACAAGAAGATATTAGAGTACTCAAAAATGCTTTTTTAAATTCTTATTTTCAAACTGGGTTGAAAGGAAATATAGATGAAGCTGTAATAAAAAGAGGAATTGAAAATAATTTAGAAGAACTTAAAACAAAATATAAAAAAGTAGATGAAGTTCCTTTTGATTTTTCACGTAGACGTTTATCAGTTATTATTACTGATGGAAATAGAAAAAGAATGATTACAAAAGGAGCAGTTGAAGAAATATTAAATATATGTACAACAGTAGAATATAATGGAGAGATTTTACCTATAAAAAAGGATATAAAGGATAATGTTAAAAAAATTAGCAAAAGCTTAAATGAACAGGGACTAAGGGTAGTAGCTGTATGCAAAAAAGATGAGATTGGTGAAGCTACTCATTTTACTGTTTCAGATGAAAAAAACATGACTCTTATAGGATTTATAGGATTTTTAGATCCGCCAAAAGAAACAGCAAAAGAATCAATTGAAAAACTTAATAATGCAGGTATTCGTGTTATTGTTTTAACAGGTGATAATGCAGAAGTTACAAGATGTGTATGTAATAAAGTTGGAATAAATTCTAAGAATATAGTTTTGGGAAGTAAATTAGATAAATTGTCAGATATAGCTGTTTCAAGATTACTTAAGAAAACTAATATATTTGCAAAACTTTCTCCTATCCAAAAAGCAAGAATAGTAAGAATTTTAAAGGAAGACGGGAATGTTGTAGGTTATATGGGGGATGGTATTAATGATAGTCCTTCTCTTACTAATTCAGATGTTGGTATTTCTGTTGATACAGCAGTTGATATTGCAAAAGAGTCAGCAGATATTATACTTTTGGAAAAAGATTTAAATGTTTTACTACATGGTGTTACTGAGGGTAGACGTACTTTTGTAAATTTAATGAAATATATAAAATTATCAACGAGTTTTAATTTTGGTGAAGTTGTTTCTGTTATTATTGCAAGTGCATTTCTTCCTTTTTTACCAGAAACACCAATACAGTTATTAGTAGAAGGTTTATTATACGATTTTGGACAGATGACTTTACCTTTTGATCATGTTGATAAAGAATCTTTAAAAAAACCTAAAAAATTAGATATAAAAAGTTTAAAACGTTTTATGCTATTTATGGGACCTATAAGTTCGGTATTTGATATTATAGTATTCATTTCACTTTGGGTAATATTCCAAGTTAGAGATGCTGCAACATTTCAAACAATTTGGTTTAGTTATAGTATAGTATCAAATTTAATCGGAATGCATATTATAAGAACATCAAAAATACCATTCATACAAAGCAATGCGCATATAGCTGTTTATATTTCATCTATTTCATTAATTATAATAGGGTTAGTAGTTCCATTTACAGGTTTAGGTGCAATGATAGGACTTGTTCCAATTGCTGCTCAATATATATTATTAATATTTGCAGTTACAATTCTATATTGCTTTGTTGCATTATTTGCTAAAAAGATATATATTAAAAAATATGGTGAATGGATTTAATTAAAAAATATATTTTGAAGAGGTAGTTTCTATTATAGAATGCCTCTTTAATTTTTTTGCCATATACATTATTTAAAACTCAAATTATATATATAACTAAAAAATTTATAATGTAGTTATAAAAAATTGTATTTCTTAATATATTCTGTATTATATATAATAAAATTAAGAGTGAAAGAAGTTGATACAGTTATGGACGATAAAAAGAAGAATACAAAAGAAAATAAACTAAAATTTAATACATATTATATATTTACAGAAGAAAAAAGAAATGTGAAAGAAACAATAGGACTAATTTTTAAAGATTATCTAGAAAATTTAAAAACATAAATTAAGTAATTATTAAAGAATAAGCAAAATATTTTTGGAAACTTTGTGATTTAAATATAAAAGATTACTAATAGGAGGGAAAATGCTAGGTTTAAGAAATCGAGAATTTAGAGTGCGGAATGTATATACGATTATCTAGAGAAGATGGAGATAAGAAAGAAAGCGAGAGTATCAGTAATCAAAGAAATATTTTGCAAAGATATATAAAGGAAAATAAATTAAATTTTATAAAAGAATATGTTGATGATGGTGTATCTGGAACAACATTTGATAGACCTGGTTTTAAAGAAATGATACAAGATATCGAAGATCAAAATATCAATATGGTTATAACTAAAGATTTATCAAGATTAGGAAGAGATTATATAAAAACTGGTTTTTATATAGAAGATTATTTTCCTAAAAACAATATAAGATATGTTGCAATAACAGATGGTATAGATACATATTTTGATAGTACAAACAATGATATAACACCTTTTAAAGCAATTATGAATGATATGTATGCTAAAGATATTTCAAAAAAAATTAGAAGTGTTTATAAAGAAAAACAAAAACAAGGAGAATATCTTTGTAGTACGGCTGCTTATGGATATAAAAAGCATCCTAGTATTAAGAATAAACTTGTAGTAGATAATAAAGTAAAAAGTGTTATAGAAAAGATTTTTGATATGTATTCAAATGGACATGGAAGTAGTGAAATTGTTAACTACTTAAATAACAACAAATATTTATCACCATTGGGTTACAGAAAAACAGGAATAGTACAAGACGAAAACAAGACAGGATATAACTGGAATGAAGTAACACTATGCAATATGTTAAAAAATGAGGTGTATATTGGAAATACAGTGCAAAATAAAAATTCAGTTATATCGTATAAAGTAAAAAAAGTAATAAATGTGGAAAAGAAAGAGCAAATAAGGGTAGATAACACTCATGAAGCTATTATTGATAAAGATGTATTTGGAAAAGTACAATGTATTTTAGAAAAAAGAGGTACAAATACAAAACTCAAATATGACTACTTATTGCGAGGATTACTTTACTGTTATCACTGCAAAAGAAAATTACAAATAGTATTTAAAAAGAATTCTAAAAGAAGTTCAAAAGCATATTTATATATAACTTGTAGTAATTCAAAAGCAAGAAGATGTTATCCACTTAATATAAATTATGAAAAATTTGAAAAATATATTATTTACATCGTAAAAAAGATATGCAGAAAATATGCTGATAAAGAAATTTTTACGAGTGTTTATGAAAAAAATAAAAATAAAACTCTTGATATAATAGAAAGACATAAGATAAAAATTGAACATATAGATAAAGAAATATTTGAAATAAACAATAATTTAGATAAGATGTATATGGATAAATTAAAAGGGGTTTTGCAAGAGCAAGATTATATTAGAGTTTCTCGGAAAGTTTAATTATGAAAGAAAAAAATTAAATGAACAAAAGAAAGAATTAGAAGAAAAACTAAATCAAACAGAGGAAAAAGGAAGGTTTAAAAATTTAGAAAGAAACCAAAAAGAATTAGATGAAGTAATAGAAGAATTTATAAAATTAGAAAAAATTGATAAAATCTATTTATATCGATTAATTAACAAAATTGAAATAGATAAAGAAAAAAATATATACATATATTTTAATTTCTCAAAACCGAATTTTATTAAGGAGGACCTAAATGAATTTTTTAATAATGAAATATAACAAAAAACTAGATAAAGTTTGTATAAAACATTGAATGTATCATAAAATAATGATAAAATTATGATAATATAATGAAAGGAAGCGAATAAGTTATGATTAATATAAGACCAGTATCAGATTTAAGAAATAAATATCCAGAAATAGAGGAATTAGTTTTAAAAGAAGATAAAGCAGTTTATCTAACAAAAAATGGATATGGTTCAATGGTAGTAATGAGTTTAGAAAAATATTCAAAATTAATGAGTGATGCAGAATATAATGAATACATTGAAAATGCACTAGATGAGGCTGAAAAAGAACTAGATGATCCTAATACAAAATACTATACTCATGAGGAAATGATGAAAATGGCAAGGGAGGTAATTGATGGAAAAAAATAATTATAAAATTATATATCTTCCTTCCTATATTGAAGATTTAATGGGTGTTTTAAATTACATTACATATAATTTGCAAAATCCTAAGGCGTCAGAAATATTGCTAAATAAAATTAATGAAGCAATAAATAAACGAAGTTTAAGTCCACTAGGTTACGAAAAATATAACCGAGCTAGAAACAGTAAATATATATGGTATCGAATTTATATAGAAAATTATACTGTTTTCTATACAGTTATAGAAGATACCATGGAAATAGTACGTATATTAAGTAGCAAAAGAAATTTTGATAAATTAATTTAAAATTCAAAACGCAAAGTCGTGTAATCTAATAATAGTTACAAGACTTTGCAAAATGGTTGGTAGTTTTTAAAATCCACACCTCTTATATTTGCTTTCCAACCACTAGGGAAAGGGTATAGAAGGAAATGAATTTGCAATGTTTTGTACTCTATTAAAAATTATACTGTCTTTTGAAATATCTCCATTAACAAGATTAACACCATCAGGATTTACCATAGGGCAAATATATATTGAAGAATATGAGAAAATATTTCTAGCAGGAATACCGAATATAATATCATTATTAGAATATGCAATCGAAATATCTTCAATAAATTTCATTAATACAACAGAAGTAATCCACTCATTAGCATGAATAGAAGCACTATAAAAGACCTCATTTTCTCCATTTCCAAATCTGATACAAGGAATACGTTTTCCAAGTACAGATGTACCTATATTAAAAACTTCCAAAAAAGGATATAAATTTTTAAGAGAAGTTATATTTTGTTCCATAATTGAATATGTATATTTAACATTAGTAGGCACAATAGAATTATTTCTATAAAGATGTTTATAAGAATCCATAAAAAACCTCCATTTAAACTAAAAGAACTTATAAAATTTAATAAAAATCAAATAAATTGCAAAAATTAAAAAATATTTATCCACAATAAGTTTTATATATAATAAATATTATATGATAAAGGTACTAGAAAGTGACATAAAAGCCAAAAAAGATTTAATCCTTTTTGACTAAACAAACATATATATTTAACAGGTTAAAAAGTTAATCTATATAATTTTCAAAAGAACTGTGAATAACATTATATTCATTATAAGGATTAATTTTTCGAGGATAAGGTTGTTGAATATCTGTTATCCCTAGTAAATAATCAATTGAAGTATTATAATAATATGATAGATTAATTAAGATTTTAGTGGGGATGTCATTTTCGCCTGTTTCATATTTAGAATAGCCGGTTTGAGATATATTTAATATACTAGCTATTTTTTTTTGAGTTAAGTCATTATTCACTCTCAAAGATCGTATTCTTATAAATTTATTATTCATAGTGTTGCCTCCTATATTTATTGATTCCCTAAAAGTTATTGTTAGTAAAAAAAAAATATTTATGCATACATTACAAAATTATTACAAAAATATTTTTAAATTACTATTGACTTATAATATTAATCAGGTTAAAATATAAATCGAATAACCTGAATTAGGTTAAAACTAAAAATGTAAAATACTAATATCAATAATAGCTTAGTTTAGATGTGGAAAAGTTATTTTACATTGCAAGAAATGCTTAGGGAAACACGATGTAGATATTACAAATAAGGAGGTGAATATAGGAAAATTGGAAAGGGTTGCTTATCAGAAGGCAAGAAGAGCAGTAGTAAAAAACAAAAAGGGTAAAATAGTATTTATTTTAATATTCGTATTAATCTTAGCTATAGTAGGAGGTTTCTTTGTTTACAATTCATATAGTAATAATGAAGAACCTAGTGAAGAATATGTAAATACAAGCATTCTGGTTGAAGGTGCAATACAAGATATGAATGTATTGGGAGCTATGCATCAAGAAGATGTTGTAGAAGAATCAAACATACCAGATGAAGTTAATGGATTTAAAGTTTTAGGCCAAATAGTTATGGAAAAAATCGATGTTACACAAAATATTTTAAGTAAAACTAATAGTAAATCTTTACAATCAGGAGTAACCAAATTTTATCCACCAGATCTAAAACTAAATGAACCAGGAAACTTTTGTATTGCAGGGCACAATTGGAAGAGTAAATTAAAAAGATTAAATGAAATGGAAATAGGTGATTTATTTTATATAATTGATAAAGAAACAAATAGCAAAGTATATTACAAAATATATGATAAATACACATGTAATCCTAGTGATTTATCTTGTTTAGATCAAAACAATAATGGGAAAAGAGAAGTAACTCTAATAACCTGTAATCCAGGAGGTTTAACCAGATTAATTTGTAAGGCTAGAGAAGTATAATTAATAGAGCTAAGTCTATCTAGAACGAAAAATATTAGTATATGTACATAAAATATCAGAAGATAAGAAAGGAATGTTTAAAATGTTAAAAATGAAAAATATAATGTTAAGTTTAATCGCGAGTTTAATAATAATAGGATTTGGAGCAACACAAGTTATGGCAGCAGAATTAGGAGCAAATAATACAGAAGTTAATGTAGGTGATCAAGTAGAAGTTACAGTTAAATTAACAGATGCAACAAGAGCTGTTGATTTAGTATTAAATTATGATAGTAATGCTTTTGAATTTGTATCAGTTTCAGCAGGTTTAGGAGGAGCATATAATGCTAAAGAACCAGGTGTTGTAAGAATATCAGAAGCTAATGCAAATGTTACAACAAATGAAGTTAAATATGTATTTACAGCTAAAGCTGTAACAGATGAAAATACAGAAGCTTTCACAGCTAGTGGTTTAGTAACAGAAGGTGGAGAAGAATTAACAGTTGATTCAGTAAGTGTTAAAGTTGTAGAACCAGTTGTTGATCCAGATCCAGAAACACCAGTTGATCCAGAACAACCAACAGATCCAGAACAACCAGATTTAAATGAACCAGCTGATGACAATAATCAAGAAGAACCAACAAATAATGATAACAATAATGAAAAAGTAGATGAAGATGGAAACAAAATAACAAAATTACCACAAACAGGTGTATCTATATTAAATGTTTTAGCAATAGTAGCAGTTGCTGGAGTAGCTGTTTTTGGAATTAGAAAATTTATAAAGAAATAATTATTATACGTTAGGGGGAAAAAAAGGTGAATAAGAAATTAAAAATAGTATCATCAATAGCTTTAGCTGGAATGTTAGTAACAAGTAGTTTTGGAGTAGGTAAAGTATTCGCAGATTCAACAAGCGATTATATTACTAATCCAGTAGGAATATATAATAAATTAGTACAAGGAAAATCTGTAGTTCCTTATGTATTAGCAAATAAAGATGATAAATTAACAGTAAAAGATGTTACAGATAGTGATTTATTTAAAGGAAATGTTAGTACAGTAGATGGAACAGCTGTTACAGATCAAACTAAATTAGTAGGTACAGGAGATGTTATAAAAACAACAGATGGTAAAGAATATACAGTAGTTCTATACGGAGATGTAGATGACAATGGAACAGTTACAGGTATGGATGCATTAAGAATATTAGATGCAAGTGCTGGTAATGTTACATTAACAGATGTTGAAAGAGAAGCATCAGATGTAGAAAATGATGGTAACTTAAACTCTTTAGATGCATTAGCTGTACAAGAATTTGTTGTAGGTTTAAATGATAGCGTTATAAATAAATTACCAGAAGCAGAGGAAGAAGTTGTAGATTCTAATTATACTTTTTCAATAAAAGATGCACAATATGTAAACTCTGTTAATCAAAATGCTGTAACATTAAAAGTAGATTTAGATGAAGTATTAACTGAAGACACAAAATTTAGTTTGATATTTAGTGGTAATAAAGATGGAGAACCATATGAGATAACAGATAAAACTATTAAAATAGAGAAAAACCTTGTAAGTAAAGAAAAGAAAAATCCAATTGATTTATCAAGTTTTGATGATGGCATAATAACATTAACAATGAAAGAGTTAGATGAAGAAGGAAACGTAATAGATAATGTAGTAGGACAATACAAAATGGAAAAAAATACAGTATTACCAGAAGCTACTAATGTAAGGACAGATCGTACAAGTACAAAATCTGCTACATTATCATTAGAAGCATGTGGTGATAGTGATATAGTAAAAGTACATTACTTAGTAAGTACTACTGAGCCATCATCAGAAGACGAATTAGTTAAAACAATAGATGTAACAGGCAACAAAGTATCTAACTATACTATAACAAATGATTTAACAACTAATGCAGCTTCTAAAGTTTGGTATGTTTTAGAAAATTCATATGGAAGTAAATCAGAAATGACTTCTGCAGTTATCACAAAAGATGATAACACAGTAACAACACCAGAAGCAGTAGAAGAAGTTGTAGCACCAGATTTAACAAAGAGTGCAGTAGCTGATTTTACTTGGACTGGTGTTAATGGAGCAAATTATGTTGCAACATTATATAAAGATGGAAAACCAGTATCAGTTGCAACAAGTAGTAATGGAATAACAAGCTCTGGAACAAACTTCACAGCAACTTTTACAGACAAAATGAAAGAAGCTGGAACATACAAAGTAGAAGTATATCAAGAAGCTACTGATGATTCAAAAGCATCTGCTTCAACACCTTCAGCAGAAGTAAAAGTTGAAAAATTATCAGCAGTGACAGACTTACAATTCAGAAATGAAGATGGAAAGGTTATGTTATATTGGGAAAATGCTAATGCAAATGGAAGTTTTAAAGATTATAACATTCAGTTATATACTATAGACAAAGATGGAAAAGAAGTTAAAGATGACAAAGTAACTTTAGATGATAATACAAAAACTGAAGTCGAAGTAACAAGCAATATTGATAATAATGTTATTTACATCGCAAAAGTAACAGTAAATGCAGATAACTCAAATCAAATGGCTATGATTAATTCTGATGAAGTAACATCAGCTCAATTCTATAAGGTAGGAACACCTAAAATAGATTCAACTGAAATATCAGAGCATGAAATAACATTAAATGTTACAGGTGTTAACATTAATGGAAAAACTACAACATACAAAGTAAAAGTATTTGATGTAAATTCAAATCCAGAAGTAGCAAATTTAGTACTAAAAGATACTAAAGATGTTGAAATTAAAGATGGAAAAATAGTTATAGATGGATTAGAAAGCAACAAACCATATGCATTTAAACTAATAGCAATTGTAGATGGTGAAGAAGTAGAATCTGACTATACAGCTAAAACAATAGATGATGCTGTATACACTCTACCAGAATTAAAGAACTTAACTGTAGTTGCCACAGAAGAAGAAGCGAAAGAATCTGGTAAAGTTTATTCAGTTGATGCTGATACAATTAAAATAGCTGGAGAAAAAGAAGGAGAATTAACAACAATTGATTTAGCAGATTATAATAATAGCACAAGACTTGCTAATTCACTAAAAGTAATAAACAAATTAAAAGCAGGTGATGTCGTTACAATAGAAAACAATAAAATCACATTAAAACTAGATGGCGGTGCATCAGTATCTTCTGATCAATTTAGAGATTTCTCTGAACTTACAGATTTAAAAGATGTTGTTTTTGATATCGAAAACAATGGATACAGCAAAACAATTAAAACACCAACAGAAGGTGTAAAAGAAGTAATACTAAGGGGTACAGACTCTTTATTCAATACAGAGGAAGTTAATGCAGAAAAAATTACATTAACAGATGGTGTTGAAGTAACAGGTGATAAAGCTTATACAATTGAAAGTGGAGCTACAGTTACAATAAACGGTGTAATAATAACAACAAGTAATGAAATGGAATTATCAGCAAATGGTAAAGATTTAGATGTAACAGTAAGTGGAGGATCATCAAATAATGTAGTATTCGAAAATTCAACAGAGGGAGATGCTGTAATTGCATTCGTAGGTGATGATACATTTACAGCAGAACAAGCAGGAACAATCACAATAAAATCAGAAGGTGGAAAAGTAACTGTAGATTCTACTAATGTAAATGTAAGTGCAGATATCAAAGTTGAAGTTAACAAAGGAACAGTTAATATACAAAATCCAGCTTTAACAGGAGATAAAGAAGTATCTGTATCTGCTGATAAAAATAACAAAGTAACAATAGAAGCTGTTTCAAAAACAGATGCACCTGAAGCTTTAGTAGGTGAAACATTTGAATTAAAAGAATATACTGATGAGGAAATAAAAGATAAATTTGGTGTACAAGATCAAGATGTAGTAATAGCAATTGATGAATATATCAGTTCTTTTGGTTTAAATGATAAAGGTGCAACAATGACTGTTGGAAATGATAACAAAGTTTCTATAGAATTTACAGGATCTGTTGACAAAATAGAAAACTTAAAATAATAAATAAAAAAACCAATCCTTAAGGGTTGGTTTTTTTATGTCTAAAATTGTAAAATAAATTTACTACTTTAATGTTTTATGATATAGTATCTAATATGAAATAATTGAATTAGGGATAGTAGGAAAACAAATGAAAGATATATTAAAAAATGAAAAAATTAATTTAATAGCAAAAATTATAATGCTAGTATTATTATTAGCTTTTGCTATATTTAATATAATGTATATAGTAAAAGTCAATGGAAAAATAGAATCTTTTGGAATGTCAATACTATGTGAAAGACTATTGCCGGGTGAAAAACAAGGTACAAATTTATTAGTATTTTTAATTTTTATTATTATTTTATCAATTTCATATTTAATAATATCATTAAAATCAAAAAAAGATGGTAATATAAAAAAAGCATTTTTATTTATAGTTCTTATTTCTATATTATCTGGAATAATTTTACCTAATAATAGTACAGATGTATTCTATTATATGGGAGTTGGAAGATTAGATGCTAAGTACGACATTGATATATATAAAAATGATTTTAATGATGTACAAAAAGAGCATTTAGATGATGAAATAGTAGCAAATTCACCAGAAATTAAACATAAATTTATATATGGTGTTATATGGGAAAAAATATGTAAATTTGTTGGAAGTATACCAATTGATTCAGAATTAATTTTATTATACATTTTTAAGATATTAAACATAATAGTACATATATTAAATTGTTATTTAATATATAAAATAACAAAAAGCAAAAAAATATTGTATTTATATGGACTAAATCCATTAGTATTATTTGAAGGGATAATAAATTGCCATAATGATATTTATTTAGTTTTATTTATGCTACTTGCTGTTTATTTAAAAAAGAAAGATAAAATAGGACTTGCAACATTAAGTATTGCACTTGGAACTATGATAAAATATACACCAATAATAATTTTACCATATATTCTAATAGATAAAAAATGGAAAGAAAAAATAAAATATTTAATTTATTTTGCTTTAACATTTTTATTAGCAAATTTATTATTAACAGGTGATATAACAAAGATATTATCAGTTTTAGTTCAAACAGAAAAATATTCAAACTCGCTTTATTTAGAATTAATTTTATTGAATATTCCTTCAAATATAATAATTTTAACAAGTACAATAGGAAAAATAATTTTCTGTATTATATTTGCATTTGCAGTGTTTAATAAAAAAATTCAAAAATCGAAAACATATTTATATTTATTAATGTTATTTTTATTATTAGCTATTACAAATTTTAAAGCATGGTATATAATGTGGTTATTTGGATTAATTACAGAAGTAGATAATAAAGATGTAGGAAAAATAATTGCACTAAGCATAATTGCAGAAATTTCAAATTTTATATTTTATTATTTGGGAGAATCATATGTATATGGAGGAGCATATTTTATATTACTTATTATGTTTTATGTAATTTATCTAGTAATTTCAAATTATATACATAATAATAAATTAAACTATTTAAATGAAAAGAATTTAGCATAAAAAAGCACTTATTTAATTTTAAAAATTAAATAAGTGCTTTTTGGTGCACCATCGCGGGATCGAACCGCGGACCTTCTGATTAAGAGTCAGCTGCTCTACCAGCTGAGCTAATGGTGCATAAGAAAAATAACAATAATATTATAATACTATAAATGCGTATTTGTCAATTAAAATTTTAGATATATTATAACTTTCCATATCTAAAAAAATCTAATGTACTTTTTATGCAGTAACAATTCGTGGGAACCAGCAAGCTTACAGTCTGTTATAAAATAATTTATATAATAATATGTTAAAAAATCTGCAATGAAGGTATATATTTTTTAATATAGTTTTACAGACTGTGCGATGCTGAGTGTTAGAAATAAAAAAAGTACATTAAATCTTTTTAAAGTTAATTTACAAATAGTTATGAATAAAAAAATTAACAAAAAATATAATTAACTAAGAGGTAGTAAAATGTTAAATATAATATGGCCATTTTTCATTATTATATCAATTATATATGCTATACTTACTGGAAAAGTTGTGGAAGTGAATAATTCTGTATTTGAATCAGCAAATGAAACTGTGAAATTAACAATTACTTTTTTTGGTACAATTTGTTTATGGAATGGAATAATTCATATAGCATCAAAAACAACTATGATTGAAAAATTAACAAACAAATTAGGTCCAATAATTAAATTCTTATTTCCAGATTTAAAAAAAGAAAAAGAAGTTCAAAAAGAAATATCCATGAATGTTGTAGCTAATATGCTAGGACTAGGAAATGCTGCAACACCATTGGGTTTAAAAGCAATGAAATCATTGCAAAAGTTAAATGATAATAAAGACAGACTTTCGAATTCTATGGCAATGTTTATTGTTTTAAATACAGCATCATTGCAAATTATACCAACAACAGTAATTGCTATAAGAAATTCACTTGGTTCACAAAATGCTAGTGAAATTATAATTCCTGTTTGGATATCTACGGTAATTGCAGCAGTGACTGTAGTTATTGTAACAAAATTATTTATAAAATTCTGGAAATAGGGAGGAATTATGGCTTTTGTAAATTATTTATCAACTATAGCAGTTCCTGTAATTATTTTATTAGTAATTGCGTATGGTGCTGTAGAAAAAATAAAAGTATTTGATACATTTATAGATGGAGTAAAAGAAGGAATTCAAATAGTAATAGGAATATTTCCAACATTAATGGGACTCTTTTTAGCAATAACATTGTTAAGAGAATCAGGAGTTTTAGAATTAGTAGTTAATCTTTTAACACCAATTACAAGTCTTTTTAATATACCAAAAGAGATAATGCCACTTGCTATATTAAGACCAATTTCAGGAAGTGCATCAATGGCAGTTGCTACTGATATTATGAGTCAATATGGGACAGATACTATAATAGGATTAATAACATCAACATTAATGGGTTCTACAGAAACTACACTATATACAATTGCTATTTATACAGGTATAGTAAAAATAAAAAAAATAAGATTTGTATTAATTGCTGCATTAATAGGTGATTTTATTGGAATGGTTGCATCTGTTGGAATTTGGAGATTTTTGTCGTAAAGATTTTCTTGACAAAAAATCCATAAAATAGTAAAATAACTTTATTAATTTCAATAATGGAGTTACAAAATGTTTTTTTATATCATGTTATTTATTTCTATAAATTTTATTATCAGAAGTATTTTAATCAAAATTTATACAAAAATAATTCAAAAAAAATTAAATTAAAAATTAGAAAAAATCTTATATAATGAATAAATATATATTTTATAGGAAATAACTATGTAATTTTGTAAGCACAAATTCTATATTAGCAATTTATTAAAAAATTAGATAGAAGTTTATTAAATCTAAATATGTCTTTATAAATAGTATATGATTTAAACTTTCATAGAGTAAAAAATTAAAACCTAAGTGTATAAGATTAATTTAAATGTGGAAATATTTAAGGTTTTGTGAAAAAGCTAAAGCGGAAACATTAAATTATTGTGTGAAAAACTTAAATATTTGGATAAAAAAAGATGGCATAACTCCATCATTTATAAAGATTTCAATTTTGTAGGGGAATTAAATAATATTTATGTATTATTTAAAATTCAATTCCTCTACAGCCCCCATATATATTATGAAACTTCTATAATTTTGCTAGGTTCATTTCTAGATGCCACAGTTAAATCAATAGAATTTTCATTAAAATTTTTTTTATAAAGTTCTTCGACAACAGTCTTATAAGCAAGTTCAGGAAAATTATTTTCTTTACTTAAATGTCCTAACATTGCAGACTTTAGTCCAGAACTAATTAATGTTGATACAATTTTCCCAGAAGTATAATTAGATAAATGGCCATTAGGTCCATCTATCCTAGTTTTTAAAGAGTATGGATATCTAGAACATTTTAGTACTTCTGGATCATAATTGGATTCTAATAATACAAAAGAACTATTTTGTAAGCAACTCATGATATTAGGTGTAACATGGCCTAAATCAGTAGCAATGCTTATTTTTTTATTATCTGATATTATACAAAAACCACAAGGATTTGCTGCATCATGAGGTAATTTAAAAGCACCTATTTTTAATGAATTTATATAAAAATATTTATATGGTTCAAAAGTTTTTTGATTATCTTCTGTAATCTTATTTTTTTCATTTTCCATAGCATTCCAAGTTTCTTTATTTGCAAAAACAGGAATATTGTATTTTTTAGAGATGGTACCAATACTTTTTATATGATCACTATGCTCGTGAGTAACCAAGATAGCAGATATATTATCAATATTTACATTTAAAAAATTTAGAGCTTCAGTAATTTTCTTACCACTAACACCAGCATCAATTAAAATATTTGTATCATCATTTTGGACAAGTAAGGAATTACCTGTACTACCACTATATAAACTACAAAATCTTAACATTTATTCTACACCTGACTATTCTTCAACTCTTTGGATATTAGAACCAAGTTGTCTAAATTTTTCTTCAATTTTCTCATATCCTCTATCAATATGTTCTATATTATATATTTCAGTTGTTCCTTGAGCTGCACAACCAGCTATTAATAAAGCAGCACCAGCTCTTAAATCTGTAGAATATACAGGTGCACCATATAAAGATTCAACACCTTCAAAAACAGCAGTTTTACCTTGTGCTGTAATTTTTGCACCCATTTTATTTAATTCATTTGTATATTGAAATCTAGATTCCCAAATACTTTCATTAATAATACTTGTACCATCAGAAATTGAAAGGACAACTCCCATTTGTGGTTGTAAATCTGTAGGAAAACCTGGATATGGTAGTGTTTTAATATTTGCTTTAGATGTTCTTTTATCACACCATACTCTAATCTCATCTCCAGAACTTTCAACGTTAGCACCAATTTCTAAAAGCTTTGCTGTAACAGATTCTAAATGTTTAGATATACAATTTTTAATAGTTATATCACCTTTTGTTGCAACAGCAGCAAGCATAAATGTTCCTGTTTCTATTTGATCTGGTACAACAGAATAAGATTTATTACCTGCTAATTTTTCTACACCATGTATTTTAATAATATCTGTTCCAGCACCTCTGATATCTGCACCCATTGTATTTAAGAAATTAGCAACATCAACAATATGAGGTTCTTTAGCTGCATTATCTATAGTTGTTGTACCTTCTGCTAAAACACTTGCAAGCATTATATTAATAGTTGCTCCAACAGATGCAAAGTCTAAATATATAGAATTTCCAATTAATTTGTCTCTTGTAGCTGTTATATTACCATTAGATACATCTACAGTAGCACCTAAGGCTTCAAAACCTTTTATATGTAAATCAATTGGCCTTGCTCCAAGGTTACATCCACCTGGACTACCTACTTTAGCAACTTTAGATCTTCCAAGTAAAGAGCCAAGTAAATAGTAAGAAGCTCTAAATCTTCTTGTTAAGTCTAATGTTTCATCAGTACATTCAATATGTCTAGTATCTAAAACAATTTCATGTTCACTTTTCCATTCGATTTTAGCACCTAGAGATTCTATGATTTTAACATATAATTTTACATCACTAATATTTGGTAAGTTATCAATAGTACAAACTCCATCTATTAAAAGAGCTGCAGGCAATATAGCTACAGCTGCATTTTTTGCACCACTTACTGTAACACTTCCTTTTAATGGTGTTCCACCTTTTATGACCAATTTTTCCAATGCAATACCCCCAATAATAAGAATAATTAGATAAAAATATCAATATATTTAATAATATTATTAAATATGAATAGAGAATATCTATTATCCAAAATAATATAACATAAAAAGAAAATAAAAACAATACTAATATATTACTAAAGAACATAATAGGTTAAATATTAATTTTTATTACTTATTTGAAGATATTGCTATACCTATATTTTGTAACATTTCTACAATTTTAAATTTCAATTTAATATCTTCAGATTCATTATCAGATATAAGAGTATATTCTTCAGAATCTAAGTTTTCTTTTAGATTTTCTTTTGATTCAGTAGGTACAATTCCAGATGATATGTCCACGAAACAAAGAGGAGGGAACATTACACACCACCAATTTTGTCCTTCAGCTTTTCCAATTTTAACTCTTAATGCATCATAAAATCCAGCAGGTAAAGAAATATCTCCATACGTTTTTGTAGGAAAAGAAAAGTTTCCAATTTCAACTTCTACATTATAATCATAACCATTTTCAATAATAGTTTTTTTGGCAATATCATTAATTTCATCTAAATTTATATTTTCAATTAGTTCTTCTTTAGTTTTTGCAATTTTTCCTAATTCATTTACATGTTCTATAATTTTATCCCTAACAATATATTTCAAATTTTGATCTTCTGTAGAATCACTATTTGCAATAACATGTAATCTAAAAACACTATTTGATAAATTTGCAGAAACGGCACTAACATATGAAATTGCCGAAACTAGTATAAAGAAAAATATTAATGTAGCTAATAAAGAAAAATATTTCAATTTTTTAAAATTATTTTTTAACTTGTTCACACTAACCTCCATTTGAGCAATTAATGCTCTAATAAAATTTAATTAAGTATATCCAACGGTACTTCCATAATAAATGTAATATTAGTTAATAAAAAACTAAATTGTAAAAATATCACTTTAATAAAATTATTAGCCAAAAAATAAAAAATATACAAGGTTAATATATAAAAATAATTACTAAAATATAACAAATATTACAAAAATGTAACAAGATAAAAAGTATAAAATTATAGAAAAATTAAAAGAAAAGTTGATTTTCTAAGAAAAATAAATAAATATAAAAATAAAAACAAGGAAAAAAATGTAATTTTATTGTAAAACTATTGACACACAAAAAACAAAATGGTAAAATTTACCTGTAATTAATAAGGGGGTAATAAAATGAATAAAAGTAAAGAAAATATTATTAGAGTATGTAATTTTTATATTAGTGAATGGCATTTAACAATGATGTTATTGCCATATATAAAAGATAATATAAATAATAATATAATAACTACTTTTTTAGAAAAAAATATAGAAGAAAATGTGAAAGTTTTATTATCTAAAATAAATATGAAAGAAGAAATAAAAGAAAAAATAGAAAAAATAAATTGGAAATCAAGTGAAGAAATTAATGATATAGATTTAGCAAATATAACAAATAATGAGGAAAGTAAATTAATTATAATTAGTGGAAATATGGAATATGTAAATAAAGTAAATGAGAATTTAATTCAAAAAAATTTAAATAATGTAAAAATAATTAACTGTTATAAAGTCGATAAAACTAATAAAAATATAAAGGATGTGTTAATAAATTATGATAGAATTTTAAATACTTCTGGAGAAAAAGAGATTAGTGAAGTATTTGGAGAGTATAAAAAATCTAGAAAAATATTATAAAAATATTTTGATTAAAAAGAAGGTAATATAAAAAATTTAGTTGAAAATATACCATTTTTAGGTGTAACTATTGCTAAAAATACATATTATCTTCTTTTTTCTATAATTAAAGTTAATATTGAATATTTTCTACTAATCATTTTAAAATTAATAAATGGATTGACTAAAATAATATAATAATATAATATATAAATAATTTATAAATAAAGGAGGAGTAGTTTTTATATGGATTCAAAGTATTGTGAGGCAAAAAAGATTGTTGAAAAATATGGACAACAACATTTATTAAATTTTTATGATAATCTAACAGAAGATAAAAAAGTAAAGTTATTAGAACAAATATTGTCAATTGATTTTGAACAAGTAAAAAAATTGTATGAGAATATTAAAAATTATACAGAAAAAAAGGATAATTTAATTGAACCTATAGAATATCTAGATAAATCAAAAATTAATATAAAAGAGAAAAATCATCTAGATGGTATTGGAGAAGAAGTAATAAAAGAGGGGAAACTAGCAGCTGTTACAATGGCTGGAGGGCAAGGAACTAGACTAGGATTTAATGGACCAAAAGGAACATATGATATAGGTTTATCTTCAAAAAAATCTTTATTTGAATTATTATGTGATACATTAAAAGAAGCAAACCAAAAATATAATGTTACAATACCATGGTATATAATGACAAGTGAAGAAAATAATGAAGATACAGAAAACTTTTTTAAAAGTAAGAACTATTTTGGATATCCAAAAGAAAATATAATATTTTTTAAACAAGGAAAATTTCCAATGATTGATACCAATGGAAAGATTTTATTAAATGAAGAAGGTTTGATAAAAGAGGCTGCTGATGGACATGGTGGAGTTTATATTGCCATGTTAAAGAATAAAGTAATAGAAGACATGAAAAAAAGAGGTATTGATTGGATTTTTATAGGTGGAATAGATAATGTTCTAGTAAAAATGGTAGATCCAACTTTAATTGGTTTGGCAATAGATAAAAATGTTTTGGCAGCTGGTAAATCTGTTGTTAAGGCATATCCAGAAGAAAAGGTTGGCGTATTTTGCAATAAAAATGGTAGGCCAAGTGTTATAGAATATACTGAACTACCAAAAGATATGTCTGTTCAAAAGGATAATAATGGAGAATTAAAATATGGAGAATCACATATACTTTGTAATTTATTTAATTTAAAATCAATAGAAGAAATAAGTAAAAACATTTTACCTTATCACCCAGCTTTTAAAAAAGCAAATTATTTGAATAATGATGGAAAAATAGTCGAGGCAAAAGAACCTAATGCATATAAATTTGAGGCGTTTTTATTTGATGCGTTTGAGGAATTAGATGATATGGCTATATTAAGAGTTAAAAGAGAAGAAGAATTTGCACCTGTAAAAAATAGTGATGCTAAAGGAGTAGATTGTCCAAAAACAGCAAGAGAGTTATATGAAAATTATCAAAAAAATAAATGAAGGAGGTATCTCATGGAAATAAAACCTGAGATTTTTAGAAGTTATGATATAAGAGGAATTGTAGGAAAAGATATAGATGAAGATGTAGCAAATATTTTGGGAAAAGCCTTTGGTTCTTATATCCAAGAATTTTTAAGAGAAAACGTAGTGATTGTAGGGCATGATAATAGGGAATCTTCAGATTTACTAAAAAATGCTTTAATAAGTGGAATAATATCAACAGGTGCAGATGTTATTGATGTTGGATTAGCAACTACACCAATGGTATATTATTCTAGAAAATTATTAGATATAGGTCCAGCAATACAAATAACAGCAAGTCATAATCCAGGGGAATATAATGGATTTAAAATGTGCTTACAAAAAGATGAAGAGAGTATATATGGAGAAAAAATACAAGAAATATATAGATATGCAAAAGAAGGAAAATTTAAAGAAGGAAAAGGTCAAATAAAAGAAGAACAAATATTAGATAAGTATGTTGATCAGATTGTAGAAAAGGTACATTTAGGAAATAGAAAATTAAAAGTAGTTGTTGATTCAGGAAATGGTACTGCAAGCATAATAGCAGAAAAATTATTACAAAAATTAGGAACAGAAGTAGTACCACTATATTGTGACTTAGATCCGACTTTTCCAAATCATCATCCAGATCCAAGTGTTCCAAAAAATTTAGAAGATTTAGCTAAAAAAGTTATAGAAGAAAATGCAGATATAGGAATTGGATATGATGGTGATGGTGATAGAATAGGTATTGTAGATGAAAAAGGTAATATGATATTTGGAGATTTCTATATGCTTATAATATGGAGAGATATTATAAATAGATATCCAAATTCTAAAGCATTGGTTGAAGTAAAATGCTCACAAAGTTTATGGGACGAACTTGAAAAAATAGGCGCAAGGCCAGAGTTTATAAGAACAGGAAATCCATATATAAAAGCTGCAATGAAAGAGAAAAATGTTCCATTTTCTGGAGAAATGTCAGGACATATATTTTTTAGAGATGAATATTATGGATTTGATGATGCAGCATATGCAGCAGCGAGAATATTAAGAATACTATCTAATACAGATAAAAAAGCATCACAATTATTAGATGGAATAAATAGATATATTGCTACTCCAGAGATAACAAAAGAAGTAGATGATAATAAAAAATTTGGAATAATAGAAAAAGCAGTGAATTATTTTAAAAGTAAAGACTTTAAAGTGATTGATGTAGATGGAGCAAGAGTAATTTTTGATGATGGATGGGGATTAATAAGGGCTTCTAATACATCACCAAAAATCACAATACGTTATGAAGCAAAAACTATTGAAGATTTAAATAATATACAAAAGAAATTTGAAAAAATGTTAAAAGAAGTAATGTAAATTTTTTTATAAAATAATAAAAATATTAGTAGCAGTAGTAGTATATGTATGTATGGGTGAACAGCGTTCGCTCATACATACAAAGAAATTACAGTACACTATAATATTATTAATAGTATATAAATTGATTTTGGTATAATAATATAATTATATAAAATACACTATTTGCTGAATTGTAAATTTTTTATGATAAAAAATTAAAAAAATTGTGAATTTTTATTGACAATCTACAAAAAATATAGTAATATAATTAAGCACGAGGTTATGGGCCATTAGCTCAGGTGGTAGAGCACTTGACTTTTAATCAAGTTGTCCCGCGTTCGAGTCGCGGATGGCTCACCATAACTTTTATAAGGCCCGTTGGTCAAGCGGTTAAGACATCGCCCTTTCACGGCGGAGACATGGGTTCGATTCCCGTACGGGTCACCAACAATAAATATGCCGCTGTAGCTCAGTTGGTAGAGCAACTGACTTGTAATCAGTAGGTCGTCAGTTCAAGTCTGACTAGCGGCTCCATAAAGGTCAAGAGTTTTGAAGATATTCTTAATTCTTGGCTTTATTTTTTTAATGAAGAGGTGAAAAATGAAAACTGTAATTGTGACTGGTGGATCAAAAGGAATAGGTAAATCAATTGTATGTGGACTGGCAAAAAAAGGATATAATATTGTATTAAATTATAATAAATCAAAAGAAGAAGCAATATTAATACAGAAAAAGTTAAAAAACTGTGGATTTTACATAGACATTTTTCAAGCAGATGTGAGTAAAAAAAATCAAGTAGATGATATGATAAAATATGTAATAGATAAATATAATAAAATTGATGTATTAATTAATAATGCCGGTATATCACAAATTAAGCCATTTATGGATATAAAAGAAGATGAATGGGATAATATGATAGATATTAATTTAAAGTCAGTATATAATACATCAAAAGCTGTACTATCTAATATGTTAAAATATAAAGAAGGTCTTATAATCAATATTTCATCTATTTGGGGAATAATTGGTGCATCTTGTGAGGTACATTATTCAACATCAAAAGCAGGTATTATAGGATTTACGAAAGCTTTAGCAAAAGAAATGGGACCATCTAATATTAGAGTTAATGGGATTGCACCTGGAATAATTGATACTGATATGAATAAAGAACTAAATGATGAAGAAATAAAACAAATAGTTGACCATATTCCATTAGAGAAAATTGGAAATCCAGAATATATAGAGAAATGTATAGAATGGTTAATAGAAGATGAATATACAACAGGACAAATAATATCAATTGATGGTGGATGGGGAATAAATTAAAAGACTTATATAACATATAAGTCTTTTATGCGTTATTATTTAATTTTCTCTTATAATTACCAGAAATAAGTTTTGGTACATATACTATTATTTTATATAAAGCTAATTTTAATTTTTTACTCCATAAGTATGTCTTTCTTAATTTTCTAGGAGAAGATAATTTTATTTCATTATTAGAAATATTAACTAATGAAGTTTCTAATTTTTCTATTGGAAAAATATAATTATTACCATTATTATTATCCCATTCATTTTTTTCATTTCTAAAACAGAAGTTAAAAGAATCAAAATCACCTAATTCAATTTCAGATTGAAATCCCAATTCTGTTTTTGACATTTTTAATTCACTAACACCTTCCCAAAGTAATCCAAATCCATAGTGGATATAAACTTCTTCTGAATTATTTTGAAAAAGGTTACCTGTATAAGAAATTTTTATAACACTATTAGGTGTTAACCTATCTGTGTTAAAAAAAATATTTTTAACTAACTCCATATTAATCTCTCCTCGTTTATCATTCGTTGAAAACATTATATTATTAAAAATAACAATATTCAATACTTTTCCTTAAAAAATTAATAAAAAAGAAAAATTTAATCAATTTGAAATATATTTGTAAAAATACAGTAATAATTGGAAAAGTTATATTGTACTACAATATAACTTTTCCAATTATATAAAAATCGTCATTTTTAGAAATTTTCGTATCTATAAAATTATTATTTTCAGGTTTTAAGGTAATTTGTCCTTTTTTACAATTAAATTTGCGTATAACAAAACTGCCATTAATATAAAAAAATCCTATATCTTTATTTTCAGGTAATGTGTTAAATTCAATAAATGCATAAGTATTTTTTTCTAAAACAGGTGACATAGATTCATCATTTATTTTTATTGCTATTGAAGAACTAGGTGCATTAGGAGGGCATGGTACAAAATTATCAATATTATTAATAGCAATAACTTTATTGTATGGTATATAATCTATAAGGCCATAATTTTCTTGTTCTTCACTTACTGTTTTTCCATATGTATACATAAGGGGTTGATAAGGAGTATCAAGAGCTTTACATATACTTTTCAAAGTGTTTTGACTAGGATTTCTTTCGCCTTTTTCAATATGAGTAAGATGTCCAATATTAATGCCAGCTCTTTTGGCTAATTCTGTTTTTGTTATTCCTTTTTCTTTTCTAATTTTTGCTATCATATCACCAATCATAAATAAAATCTCCTTAAATTATATTTTGTAATAATATTAAAATTTGATATTATTATATAAAAAAAAATTACTATTGTCTAGCAGTAAATAAAAAAATGTCAAAATATGAAAAACTATTGACTTGTCAAAAAGGTTTATGATATCATATTGCCAACAGGACAAAAAGGAGGTTTTTGGATGTATAATAATAGGATGAGAGAGATTAGAATAGAACAAGGAATTACATTGGAGAAATTATCAGAATTAACAGGTATTTCTGTAGGATATTTAAGTCATCTAGAAAGAGGAACAAGGAAAAATCCATCAATAAATATAATGCATAAAATAGCTTGTGCATTAGAAAAAAGTATGTTGGAAGTGTTTTTTAGCTAAATAAGTAAAATAATATCTAAATATAAATATTGTAAAAAATAATAAATTGTGTTAATATCACAAGTAGAAATGAATAATTTTGCAAATATAATATATAAATGTAATAAGTGAGGAGATTATTAATGGCAAAAGAAATTAAAGAAAATAAGCAAAATGTTCAAGACAAAATTGATATAAAAAAAGAAAAAGAAGTAAAAGATATTAATGAAGTGTTTGAGAATATAGAAAATAAAGAAACTTTTGAAGAGAGAAAATATAATAATTATTCTAAAAATGCTAAAACAAAAAATAGTAATTTAGTAGTTATTTTATTAATAGTAATCTCATCTTTAACTATATTAGTAGCAATATTTTCAACAAGTTTTGCATTATTTAATATTTCTAATACAGATATAATAGATGGAATAAGTATCAAGGGGATTGATGTGGGAGGTTTATCTAAAGAAGAAGCAAAGCAAAAGATAGAAGCTGATATAAATAGTCAATTAGAAAAAGATATAAACTTAAAATATGAGGAATATGAAACATCAATAAATCCAGTACAAATTGAGTTTAGTTATGATATTGATAGTGCAATAAATGTAGCATATGATATAGGAAGAGATGGTAACATTTTTGAAAATAATTATGCCATAATAAAAACATTAATAAATAAACCAAATATAGATTTAGAATTTAGTTATAATGTAGATAATTTAAATAGTTTAATATCTGATATGGATATTAATTTGCCAAATGCCATAAAACAATATAGTTATTATGTAGAAGATGGTAAACTTATTATTACAAGAGGTAAGGAAGGAAATGTAATAAAAAAAGAAGAATTAGCAGTTGAAATAATAGATAAAATTCAAAAAGTAAATCAAGAAGAAAAAAACATTGATATACCAGTTGAAGTAAAGACCCCAGAAGATATAAATATAGAAAAAATACATAATGAAGTATATACAGAGCCAAAAGATGCATATTATACAACAGATCCTTTTACGATATATCCACATGTAGAAGGTGTAGATTTTAATATGGATGAGGCTAAAGCAATGTTACAAGAGGTAAAAGATGAATATGCAATAAATTTACAATATACAGATCCAGAGATAACAACAAATAAAATAGGGACAGAAGCATTTCCAAATTTATTATCATCTTTTAGTACTAAATATGATGCAAGTAATAAAAATAGAAGTAATAATTTAAAACTTGCAATGGATAAAATAAATGGAGTTGTTTTAATGCCAGGAGAAGAGTTTTCATATAATAAAGTTGTGGGGGAAAGAACTATAGCAGCTGGTTATAAAGAAGCAAAAATATATTCAAATGGAAAAGTTGTTGATGGACTTGGTGGAGGAATATGCCAAATATCTACGACACTATATGATGCTGTATTATATGCAAATTTGGAAATTACATCTAGAAGAAATCACCAGTTTGTCACATCTTATGTAGATGCTGGTTTAGATGCAACTGTTGTTTATGGAAGTACAGATTTTAAATTTAAAAATAATAGAACATATCCAATAAAAATAGTTGGAAAAGTAGATGGAGGAGTTGCTAAAATAGATATTTATGGTGTAAAAGAAGAAACAGAATATGAAGTTAGACTAGAGCCAGTTGTTATAAATTACATACCATATACAACTAAAACAATTAAAGATTCTTCTCTTCCTAAAGGTAAAACAGTAGTTGAACAAAGTGGTGCAAATGGGGTAAAAACAGTTACATATAAATATTTATTATTAAATGGAAAAGTAGTTTCAAAAACAGTTTTGTCAAATGATACATATAATCCAATGCAAAGAATAGTAAGGGTTGGAACTTAAAAATTCATTTAAAGTAAAGAAAATAAATAAATTTTCAAATAAACTATTGCCAATTAAGTAAATTTATGGTATTATTATTAAGAAATCTTTGTCGATTTTTGTAAAATTAGGAGGAGGATAAAATGAAAGCAACAGGTATTGTAAGAAAAGTAGACGAATTAGGTAGAGTTGTTATACCTATAGAGTTAAGAAACAAATTAGGTATAAAAGAGAAGGATCCAATTGAAATATATGTTGATGGTTCTTCTGTAATACTAAAGAAATATCAACCTAATTGCGTGTTCTGTGGAGGAACAAAAAATTTAGTAGAATACAAAGAAAAATTAGTATGTGGCAAATGTCGTGAAAAATTAAACGAAATAAAAAATATAGACTAAAAATAAAACATTTCAGTATTTTATGTACTGAAGTGTTTTATTTTAATATAATAGGAAAGTATAACTTTCCTATTATATTAAAGCGATAATTTATAATACTTTGAAAATTTTGTGTTTGGTTGAAAACTCAAATCAAGATAGAACAATTAAAAATTTTATTATTTATCATATGGAAAAATATCGTAATATGTAATCTCTATATGGTATTTTTGCTTTATTTATTATTAAAAAAATATTTATAAATTTCATTTTTAGGAACATTTCTGTCCTTGGCTATTTGCTTAATAATTTCCTTTTTAGATAACCCTTTATTACTATAAAATTCGTAATGTGAATCTAAACTTAATGTATTAAGATAATTATTAAATATATCTTTTTTATTACATCCTTCAATGATAATAACAAATTCGCCTCTTGGATTAATAATATTTTCTAAAATAGTCGAAATATTACCACGTATAAATTCCTCATGAATTTTGGTTAGTTCTCTACACAAAACAATGTTTCTATCACCTAATATTTCTTTTATGGTATTTAATGTGTTTATTAATTTATGTGGTGCTTCATAAAAAATAAGTGTAGAAGTATAATCTTTTATTTCATTTAATTTATTAATTTTTTCTTTAGTATTAACTGGCAAAAAACCAAAAAAAGAAAAACTAGATGCTGATATTCCAGAAGCAATAAGTGATGATATACAAGCACAAGCGCCCGGTATGGGTATAATTTTTATATTGTGTTCTATAGCTAATTTAACAATTTCTTCACCAGGATCAGATATTACTGGTGTACCAGCATCAGAGACAAGAGCAATATTTTTACCGTCTATTAATTTGTTTAAAATTATTTCACCTTTATGTTTTTCAGTTTGCTTGTAATAACTAATTAATGGTTTAGATATTTCAAAATGATTTAGTAATTTTAATGTATGCCTTGTATCTTCTGCAGCAATAATATCAACTTCTTTTAAAATTTTTAGTGCTCTTAAAGTAATATCATCTAAATTACCAATAGGAGTTGCAACTAAATATAAATTTCCTGACATAAAACTAATCCTCCAATTAAGATTATTATTGCATATGTAGGGTATAGAAATCTTTAATTTCGATATATCCACATTTGTTCTAAAGTAATAAATTATTTATTATATATTTTTAAAACTTCATTTGTATATGAACCATCAAGATTATACAAAATAAGATTATTTTCAAATTTTAAAAAAGGTTTTGCATTTTTAACCCCTTTTATAAGTAAAAGATTGGGAGGTTTATTAATATTAGGTTGAACAAATTTTATTAGTTTAGGTTCTAAATTATATTTTCTCATAGTACATATTATATCACATATTCTATTAGGTCTATGTACCATATAAAAACTACCATTATTTTTTAATAATTGGCTAGATATTCTTAAAATATCATCTAAATTACATTTAATTTCATGTCTAGATATTAATTTATTTAATGATTCACTTTGAATTCCTGTATTTAGTTCTTTATATGGTGGATTTGTTACTATACTATCAAATGAATTATTTTTCAATAAATTTCCTAAACTATTTAAATCAGTATTATATACTTTTATAATATCTTGTAAATTATTAAGTTTTATACTTCTTTCAGACATTTCAGCAACGTCTTTTTGTATTTCAATGGCAGTAATAGATTTTGGAAAAACTTTTTTACTAAGTAAAATTGAAATTATACCTGTACCAGAGCACAAGTCTATAATATCACTATTATGTTTTATATTTTTTGCAAAATCAGATAATATTACTGCATCAATTCCAAAACAAAACCAAGATTTATTTTGAATAATTTTTAAATTGTGAAATTCTAAATCATCGATTCGTTCATTATCTTTTAAAATATTAACACCTCCATATAGTCTCAAAAAAAAATACTATGCATATTATATAACAAAAAAGATGAAAAGTCTATTGAAGTGGGTGGAGGAAGAATGGGAGAAGTAAGTAAAAAAAGAAAGTTCGATTTTAAACAAAAAAAGAATAATACATTAAAGTCTTTAAATGATGTTGAATATTTTTTACGTAATATTAAAAAAATAAAAAATTGTATAGATATATATAAAATATTTAAATAACGCAGTACAAACATGTACTACGTTATTCATCATCATTGGAATTATCATAATAATCATTATCAGAATCATGAAAATCTTCATTATTAAAATGACTATCATCATTATCATCATCATAGAAAACTTCATGAAAAAGATAAAACAATCCAAAAAAAGCAAGTAGATTGTAAAATGTACTATGACCATTTTTGGAATTACTTTTTGTTAGGTCTTTTTTATAGTGTGTTCTATATTCTGTAGAACTATCTAGAATTGAGTTGTTTGCAATAATAATTGCTAACATTAATAAAAAGAGCATTGAAAGTATAAAGAAAGTTTTATATAAATATATATATTTGAAATATGATGCAAATAACGCTGCTAAAATCAAAACTGCTATTAATAATAACATATATAAATATACTATTTTTCCTTTTTGCTCTTTTTTTATTATAAAAAAACCCATTATATATGCAAAAATATTAATAGAAATGATAATTCCAATTACAGTTAATATCATATAAAATAATGTAGATAAAAACCGCATAATAATCCCTCCAAATAAAGAGAAATATTAATATATACTTGCAAATCTATTTTAGCATATTATGTTAAAAAATACAATTATTTTTTAGCAAACGGTTCTGTGAAATTGATATAATTATCTTTAAAAGCAGAATTTGCTGTTCCATCAATTGTAATACTTATAGAGTTAATTTCTGTTAATTGTGTTAGAGTATTAACAATAGAATATATAGTATTTGTTTCCTCTATAGTTCCACCAGAATGATTTTCAATAAATTCTTTAGAAAAATCAATTATCGCCATATCACCTTGTATTGTTACTTTATTGACTTTTGTTCCATCAGGTATTGTTTTAGAAAGAGAAGTATTCTCAGGACCTCCAATTAATAAATTTAATAAAGATGTACAAGGGTCAGTTATTAAAATTTTAGCATCAACACTTCTATTTTCTGCTTCTAATTCACCTGTAGATTTGTTTAAAAAGTATAATTTAACAATGGTACTTCTAAATTGTTCATCAGATATTTCTTCTTGAGGAGTATATTCATTATAATAATCTACTTTATTATTTTTTAATTTAGTTGTTATGTAAAAACCAGCACAACCTAGTATTGCAACAATAATTATAATAGAAACAAACATTTTAACTTTTTTATTATTCATATAAAGACCTCCAACTAAAAATTTATATGTTATAAGCTATAATATTAAAGACAAGTTAGAAATAGAACAATAATATTAAGAAAATAATACTTGATTTTTCAATTAAATTACATATAATATATATAACTTAAACGAAATGAGGAGGAATGTGGGTGAAAAAAATCAAAGACCCTGTAAGTGGTTTTACACATTTAGCAGGAGCGGTTGCTTCTATAGTAGGACTAGTATTTTTAATAATATGGGCAGCAAAATATGGAGAGGGAGCATGGGATGTAGTTTCTTTTACTATTTTTGGAGCAAGTTTAGTTTTACTATATATTAGTAGTGCAAATTATCATTTATTCAATGTAGGAGAAAAAGCAACAAGAGTTCTAAGAAAATTAGATCACATAATGATATATATTTTAATTGCAGGAAGCTATACACCTATATGTTTAGGACCATTAAGAGGTGGATGGGGCTGGAGTATATTTGGTGTAGTATGGTTTTTGGCAATAGCAGGCATATTTTTAACAATATTTTGGTTAAATGCACCTAGATGGCTTACAACTGGGATATACCTTGGAATGGGCTGGGTTGTAATTATTGCAATATACCCAATGATTGTTATTTTTTCACAATTAGGGCAATTATCATCATTATGGTGGTTATTAGCAGGTGGAATATTTTACACAGTAGGAGCTATTATATATGGACTAAAATGGCCAAAACTCAAGAATAAATATTTTGGATTTCATGAAATTTTCCACATATTCATATTGCTAGGTAGTTTATGTCATTATTGGTTTGTAATAAGATATGTGTTGAATATGTAAAAATAAAAGTTTAGTAATAACTTTATTTGCAAGAAAAACTAATGTATTTTTTATTTGTAACTCCCAGCATCGCACAGTCTGTAAAATATTATATAGATAATATAAAATAATAAAAAACAGACTGTAAGCTTGCTGGTCCCCACGAATTGTTACTGCATAAAAAGTACATTAGTTTTTCTTGCAAATATTGGTCTTAAAAATAAAAGTAAATTTTCTAAAAATCGGTTTTAGAAAGTTTACTTTTATTTTTCATATAAATGTTAAAAAAATGTAAAAAAATAAGAAATTTTGAAATTCCGTAAGAAAAAATATGAATTAAAAATTAAAAAAGATATTTAATTTACATAAAACGACTTGTAAACCATTGTTTATACAAGCAAAAAATGATAAAATAATATATAAAGTTTATTAAATATACAAGTATATATAAATATATATATAGTTAGGGGGAAAAGATGCCTAGAAGGAAAACTATAAAGATAGTACTTATAGTAATTTTGATATTAATACTAGTAATAATCGCAGTAAGGGCATTAGTACTTTATAACGAGAAACAATCTCAATTTGAAGAAAAAAGATATGATACTCCAGCAGATTTTTATACAGTAGAAGAAGTTGCAAGATATATGGATTGTGAATATATAAGAGAGGAAAAGCCTAAAAATGAATCATATGATTTAGATATTTATTTAAAATTTAAATATGATTTATATACAGATGGTGCAAGTAATAAAGATTATTTTTATAGAGCTATTGTTTTATTTGCACAAGTTACAGAGTATCAAAATATACGTTTAATTGATGAAGAAAGAGATATATTAATTGCGATTTATGGAGATCCAGAAGAGGAGAAAATTAGTAGATTATACATAAATGGAAAAGAGAATTATTTTGGTGAAACAGATACATTACAAGAATTAGATAAATACACAAGTGCAGCAACAGTAAGAATAGATGTTAATTCACCACTATTACAAGATATTATAAAAAATGATTGGGATACTACAAAAGTAAATTTGGGTTCACAAGAAAGCTCATTAGATGAGTATGAAATTTATTTTGATGAAGGTTATCGTGTTAAGAAAAGAGCAACAACTATTTTTAATATAGAGTTTACAGATAAATATACAGAGCCAGTAGTAAATAACATAAAGGTAGGAACAAGTTTTGAAGAGATACAAAATCAAATGGGAACACCAGCATTTGGAGGAACAGAATACAATTTTATTGGCTATATGAGTTACAATTTATATGTATTTTTTTGGGAAGATAGAATTTCTGTATATAAAGTGGATAGTATGACAGATGAACAACAATTTTTAACATTATTTGAAAAGTTTAGACAAGATTTAGATTTAAGAAGTTTTGTTAATGCTTTAACAGATATGTGGCCAGATTATAGTTACTATGCATATGATACAGATTATTTACAGCTAACATATATATTAAAAGGAATTGATATAAAGATAAATATTGATATGGATAATGGAGTTACTTTTTATAGTAATTACAATGGTTCATATTTACAGGATTTAATACAGCAAAAAGATAATTTACCAAGTTATACGTATTTTAATAATGACAATTTGGTGTATAAGAATGAGTATTCTAAAACAAAAACACCATTAAACAGAGATTATGTCATAAGTAATTTTGAAGGAGAAAAAAATATTTATGAAATAAATATGTCAAGAAATATAGGAGAAAAACAAATTATATATGAAAAATACAGTGAGAGTTATGTGATTTATAGAAGCTTCAATAGTGATAATACATATAAGATGTATATAATTTCAATTAATGCAGATTATCCTGATTCAGAAATTGATGAAAATATAAGTTCATATTTATGGCTAGATGATACTAAATTCATTTATAGTATAAAAAATAAAGGGATTTATTTATATAATGCTACAACAAGAGAAACAAGTAAAATAATAGAAGGACAAGATAATTTTGAAATAAAAGATTACGTAAATAATAAAATATATTTTGATGACAAAGAGATGCTATATATTTTAGATTCTAATTTACCACAAAGATATGATAGCTTAATATGGCTAGATAGTGAAAATTTAGCATATAGCATAAGGAATGTAGGTATATATAGATATAATATAAATACAAAAGAAACAAATACAATAATAGAAGGAACAGAAGAATATAATCTAATTAAATATGAAAATGGAAGAATTTATTATGATAATACAAATATAATTTATCTATTAAATTAAGTAAGAATAATAAGAAGGAGGTGATAATATACATATGAAAATTAAGAAGATAGCAATAAGAATAATATTAATTTTAATATCTATATTATGTATATTATTACCTGCTAAAGTATCTGCAATGTCACAAGAAGAAGCGGGTGAATGTATTGCAAAATATGCTATTAATTTTGCTAGACAAAATGGTAGTAAAACAGAATATTATAATTATGATGCTGCTAAGAGATATTATTCAGTGATGACAGGACAACCAAATCCTGATACAAATACTTATGTTTTGGAATGTTCTAGTTTTGCTTCAATGGTTCTAAAACAATCAATAGGTTTAAAATCACCAGACGGTGCAGTTGAAAATAATAACGGAACTTCTATGTTTTGGGATAGTTTACATGGAGCATATCCATCAAGTAAACATTATTATCCAGAATTGTTTGATATTGTACAGGGGGAATTAAAGCAGGGAGATATATTAGTAAATGATCATCATGTGATGGTATATGTAGGAAATAATTCAATAGTACATTGTGATGGAAGAGGAGCTGGAATAGGACAAGGAGCTATATCCTTTGAAAGCATAAATAGTTATAATGCAAGTGGTCATAGTGATGGATGTTCTTATTATGCATTCCGATTAAAATCAAGTGTTGCTGATGGATTGTCAGAAGGTAATACTGGAGGTGGAGATTTTGATTGGCCAGATATGGGAGAAATAATAGATGCAATAAAAGGATGGTGGAGCGAGGATGTATTAGAAGATCAAGAGGAATTCCCAATAGGTACACCACTTTCAGATGAAGAATATAATAAATTGTATTATAAAGGAATAGCAACTTTAAAAGGAACAACAACAGAGGAAGAGAATACAGATGATTGGGTATTTCCAAGTTTAGCAGATATAACAGACTGGATTGGTGGATTTATAATTATGCCAGTTAGGGCTGCTGTAACAGGATGGGCAAATGTTGTACAAATAGTTGTATCACAATATATAAATTATACAGCAGGGGAAGATACAGTAGATGGTGTAACAGAAATAATGGCTAATATGTCGGAATACATGGAAAAGTCTATAACTCTGGAAAAGATAGTATATAATGAGATACCACTTTTTGATGTAAATGTATTTTCTGGAAATGAAGCAGGAGGAGAAACTGTAGAAAGTGATACATTAGTTTCAGCAATAAGAACTCTTGTTGCTGAGTGGTATTATGTATTTAGATTAGTAGCAATAATAGGATTACTTTTAATACTAATATATATTGGTATAAAAATGGCAATAAGTACTGCTGCTGAAGAAAAAGCAAAATATAAAACTTTATTTGTTAATTGGCTGGTAGCTTTTGTTATAGTATTTTTTATGCAGTATTTTATGATTTTTGTAATGCAAATAAATCAAGCATTAATAGACATATTTAAGGAAATAGGTAAATCATTAAATTTATATGAAACTGTAAGAGAATTGACCTGGGAAGTAAAAATGACTACTGGAATTATAGCAACTGCATTATATGTAATGTTAATCTATTATATGCTTAAATTTGTTGTAATGTATTTTAAAAGGTTATTTATAGTAGTTGTATTAATAATTTTAGCACCATTAGTTGCAGCTAAATATGCAATAGATAAATTAAGTGGAAATAAAGACTCACAATCATTAAAAGTTTGGGGACAAGAATATGTATTTAATGTATTAATGCAATCAATACATGCTTTAACATATACAATATTTACAGCAGTTTCTGTGGATATTGCAAAAGCAACTACAAATTCGACAAGTGATGTATCATATTTATTTGCAAATATTGTACTAGTAATAATATTTTTTAGATTTATGATAGAATCTGAGAAAATACTAAAACAAATGATGAAATTAGTAACAGGACCAGGTGCAGATTTTGGAGATGCAAATTCAACATCTATAAGAGATTTATTTGGATTAACTATATTATCTCAAATGATGAGAGAGCTAAAACCATTTTACAAAATAACTAGATTTGTAGGAAAGAATGTTGCAAAGAGAACCCATATAGTAAGTAATGTAAAAAGGCCATTTAAAAGAGTTTCAAATTATATACAAGATTCATATGTTTTGTATAATACAGAATTATATAAAAATAGATTAAAAAATTTTGATAATATAAATTTTGATACAGGAAGTGCGTATTCAAATTTAAATTTAGTTGGAATAGATGCAAAACTTGATAAAGTGCTAAGACAAGATTTTATAAACAGAAAAGAATTATTAAAAGATTATATAGGAACAGATTTTAATGTGCTTTTGGGAATGGGTAAAACATTTGTTGGTTTGCCAATATTCTTAGCAGAATCACCTCTTGTTGGAGCTGAACTTATATTAGTTGGTTTAAGAACAGTAAGAGTTGCAATTGGAAAACCAGTAACAGGTTATAGAAAAACCGAGAGAATGACAAATAAATGGTATAAATCACCAGTAGCAAGAGGTACATATAAAACAATGTCAACAATATTATCTGGTGGAACTGTAAATATTGCACATGGAATATACGAAAGATATAAGAATGAAAATGAATTAAGAGATATGGAATTAAGCCAAGTAGAGTTATTATTAAAAGCACAAAATATTGAAGCAAGTATGAGTGGTAATTTGATATTATTAAAAGATAAATATTTCAAAGGATATGGTGAAGACGCTAATATAATAGGAAACAATTTAGCACAAATAAATGAAAAAGAATTAATACAAAATATAAAAGATTCACAACTAGGAATTCCACAAAATGAAATTTATAACCAAGTTCAAGAATATAAAAAGCAAACAGGAAGATATTCATTGAATAATAATGATATGAATAATATTATTAATAACATAAGAAAAAGAGAAAATCAGAAATTACAAGCTGGAGAAGACGGAGTCAAGTTAACTAATAAAATTAATAATAATATGAATGCAGAACTTGTATCTGGAATTGTAAATAATGTAAAAGGAAAAAATAATGATTATGAGAGCTTAAAATTAAGTCAAAGTTCTTTAGAATCTATTTCTAATAATTTGAAAAATAGAATAGAACAATTAGAAAATAATGAAAATAAGACAGAAAAAGAAATAGAAGAAACAAATACGCTAAAATTAGCATATTATATCATAAAACAAAAAAGAGCTGAAAACATAGATGAAAATGAAATTGATAAATTAGATGAAATGACAAATAATATTCAAGAAATTATAAGATCTTCAGAAGAAAATAGTAAAGAAGATGAAATAAGAACAGTAGTATATGATATATTAAATGATGAAAAACAGAAATTAAAAAATGATTCGAAAAAATTGGCAGAGGAGTTTAAGCAAGATAATAAAGATACTAAAAAAGAGTTAAATGAAATAAAAGAAAAATTAAAATCAAGATTAAATGAATTAAATAAAAATACAGATGAAAGTCAAATTCAAGAAAAAGAGGCAACACAAAAAGCATATAATATCGTACAAGAAAATATAAATATAAAAAATGAAAATAATAAAGAAATAGATAAAGAAGCTAAAGATATAGCTAAATCAATTTTAAACAAATATAAAAATAATGAAGAATCAAGTAAAACAAAAAATAAAGTAGATGATATAGTAAGTGCAATTGAAAAAGGTGAGAAAAACCATATATCAATAAATGAAATAGATAAACATGATGAAGAAAAAATAAATAAAGTTATTATAGATAATATGAATAAGAGTATATTAGAAAATGAAATAAGTAAATTAAGTGATAAAGACCTAGGAAGATTAATAAAGAAATCTACAAAATTAGAAGGAAGTATAGAAAAGAGCAAAGTTTCAGATAAGTATAAAGATATTGTAAGAAGTGCTGAGAGATTAAGAGATATAAATGATGAATCAGAAGAGAAATATGGAAAGAAAATATTCTCAACAGAAGAATTAATAGAAGGCATAAGAAAAGAAATAAGAAGAAAAGAGAAGAATAGAAATAATGAGGAGGTATAATATGATATATACATATAAGCCAAAAGGTGTTTGCTCAAGAGAGATGTTAATTGAATTAGAAGGAAATATAATTAAAAGTGTAAAAATTGTTGGAGGATGTGCGGGAAATTCAATAGGAGTATCTAAATTGGTTGAAGGTATGAATATAGACGAAGCAATAAACAAAATGAAGGGAATACAATGTGGTTCAAGAGGTACATCTTGCCCAGATCAATTAGCAAGAGCGTTAGAAGAAGCAAAAAGAAAAATGAAATAATTTAAATGTTATAGATCAGAATGAAATTTATTAGTGCAAAAAACAAATATACTTTTTATTTATATATATAATTTTACTGAACTGTAATATTAAAATAAAGGATAATATGAGTATATAAATATTATCCTTTATTTTTAATTTATTTGATATAAAATATTTAGAAATATAATTATGGTTGTTGAAATAAAATACTTTAAATAACAATTATATATAATTAAGTTATAAATTTTTATAGTACTTAAAATTATCAATGATAATATATAATGTATAAATTGTAAAAGAAAGAGTGAGGTATATGAAATTAAATATAGTAATGGTTGAGCCAGAAATACCACAAAATACTGGAAATATAGCAAGAACATGTGCAATAACAGGAGCTAAATTACATTTAGTATATCCCTTAGGATTTAAAATAGATGAAAAGTCAGTGAAAAGAGCAGGATTAGATTACTGGGACAAAATTGAAATTGAAGAACATAATTCATTGGAAGAATTTTTAGCTAAATACAAACCAGAAGAATACAATATGTTTTTTGCAACAACAAAAGGAAAAACAAGGTATACAGATATAGATTATTCTAAAATGGATGAAGTATTTGTATTATATGGAAAAGAAACAAAAGGTTTACCAGAATGGCTTTTAGAAAAATATTTAAATACTAATACAATAAGAATACCAATGCTTCCAACATTGAGGTCACTAAATCTATCAAATTCAGTTGCAATAATAACTTATGAAATATTAAGACAACATGATTTTGAAGATTTGCAGAATGTAAGTACATATTTTGATAACTAAATTTTAAATATGGTAAAAAATTATGCAAAAAATAAAAAGTAAGGAAAAATTTAGAAGCTTTTAATATTTTGTTGCGGAAATATAATAATTTTGTATATAATGAACTTGAAAAAATAATAGGAGGTATTAATATGATTTCAGTAAATAATTTATTTGATAATGATGATGTGAAAATTATTGATAAGAAAGGTAATATTTCAGTAATTGAATTTCAAAAAGATGTTAGTGTTAATAAATCTACAGCAATGTCAGAATATTTTGCTTCAAAAATGAATGTAAAAAGAAGACAAGTAATAATTCAATTACAAGGTGACGAATATATTACTAGTGCTGGTGCAATGCAGTGGATGGCTGGAGATATTGAGTCAAAAACAAATGTAAAAGGTGTTGGAGATTTTCTAGGAAAGGCAATCAAAGGAAGTGTAACAAGTGAATCAACAGTAAAGCCAAAATATCATGGTACAGGAATATTAGCATTAGAACCAACATATAACTATATTTTATTAGAAGATGTTTCAACATGGAATGGTAGTATTGTACTAGAAGATGGATTATTTATAGCATGTGAAGCAACTTTAGATACAAAAGTAGGAATTAGAAGCAATATATCTTCAGCAGTATTAGGAGGAGAAGGATTATTTAATTTAAAACTATCTGGAAAAGGTATTGCAGTTTTGGAAAGTCCAGTTCCAAGAGAAGAATTAATAGAAATAGAATTAGAAAATGATCAAATAAAAATAGATGGAAATATGGCAATTGCATGGTCAGATACATTAGATTTCACTGTAGAAAAATCTACTAGAAGTTTATTAGGATCAGCAGTAGCAGGAGAAGGATTTGTTAATGTATACAGAGGTACAGGAAAGATATTAATGTCTCCAGTAAGACCAGAAGCAACTAATAATATTTTAACATATAAGCCTAAACAATAAATATATAATAAATTAGAAAAAAGTGCATAGAAATGATTGGTTTCATATGCACTTTTTTCTAATTTATAACTTCATATGTTTTGAATAAAAATAGAACAAATAGAATATTATAAATAAAAACATATGGAGGTAAAATTATTTATGCATAAAATGATAGAATTAATGTATCCTTTTAATGGTTTAGAGCCATATTATAGTGAAGAAACATTAAGAATACATTACGAGAAATTATATAAAGGATATGTAGATAATTACAATAGAATTCAAACAAAATTAGAGAACGCGAGAAAAAATAATGAATATGATAATATAAAATGTTTAGAAAAAGATTTGAGTTTTCAGGGCTCTGGTGTTATATTGCATGAATTATTTTTTAATAATATAAATATACCAATACCAAGTAGTCCAAGTGATGAATTAATGGAGAGAATAATAAAAGATTTTGGTAGTTTTGAAAATTTCAAAAAGCAATTTGCGGAAGCGGCAAAAGTAGTAGAAGCAAGTGGATGGTGTTTATTGGTTTGGGCAAATAATTTTAATAAATTAGAAGTATTGCAATGTGAAAAACATCAAAATTTAACATTATGGGGATGTATACAATTACTTGTAATAGATATGTGGGAGCATTCATATTTTTTACAATATAAATCAAATAGGCAAGAATATATAAATGCATGGTGGAATATTGTAAATTGGAATATTGTAAATAAAAGATATGATACATTAAAAAAATGCAAAAAAATTGTATCTTAATTTAAGATACAATTTTTTTGCATTTATAAAGTTATATTGTTTTGGTGAGCAAAAATTAAGAAAAACAAACTATTCTTTCTTTGTTGGTAGTTTTCCAATTAAATATAAAATTATATAATTTACATATAATTTTATAAAGTAAAAATAGTTATTTAGAAAATTATAAAATTTAAATTGTTGTAAAAAAATATATATTTTGTTATAATATAAATTACTGAGAAATGAGATAATATATAGGGAGATGATAAGCATGAGCGGAAAAATATATACAATAAATGAAATAAAACAGATTTTGAAAAGAATATTAGAAAATATGCCTGTATATAGAGTTGTATTATTTGGATCTTATGCAAAAAATATAGCCACAGAAAATAGCGATTTGGACTTAGTAATAGATACTAAAGAGCAATTAATGGGTTTTAAATTGTATAGTTTAATTACAAAAATAGAAGAAGAATTTAATAAAAATGTAGATGCTTTTGAAAAGTCAGAAATTATAGAAAATTCAAAAATAGATGAGGAAATAAAAAAGACAGGAGTTGTAGTTTATGAAAAATAAAGAATATATGTCTTTTACAAAAATGATAGAATATATTGATAAAGCCATTAAATATGTAAATGGATATAATTTTGAACAATTTTTCAAAGATGAAAAAACAGTAGATGCTACAATATTTGCAATAAGTCAGATTGGAGAACTAGTAAAAAATATTTCAAAAGAAACAATGAATAAATATAATAATATAGAGTGGAATATGATAAAAGGTTTAAGAAATAGAATTGTGCATGACTATGAAGGAATAAATTTAAAAAGTATATGGTATGTAGTAGAAAATGACCTTATGGAACTAAAAGAAAATATACAAAAGATTTTAAGTGAAGAAAAAGTAAATGATTGATATTAAAAAAGTAAGCATCCCATCATGAGGGATGTGTTTTTTTTCAAAAAAAAGTCTTATACGAATATTACGTATAAGACTGTGATGGTGAGCCAGGAGGGGTTCGAACCCCCGACCCCAGGCTTAGAAGGCCTGTGCTCTATCCAACTGAGCTACTGACCCAAAACAACAATAAAATAATACCACAGGTATAATATTTTGTCAATAAAAAATGTAAAAAATGAATATAATTTCCAAAACTAACTATTAAATGAGAACTATTGTTGAAATAAAAAATAATAATATTTTATAGTTTTAATGGGTATGATATATTTTAGTAGATAATATTTAAATTTGCCAACAAAATAAACAAATAAATGTGTCTAAATAATAGAAAGGGTGATATAGATGAAAAATAAAATAAGTATAATAGTTGGGATTGTTATAATTATAATAATTATAGGATTAGTAATTTATTCTACGAATAAAGATGATATAAAGCCAGAAGAACAAAAATATAGTAGTAGCAGTAGTGAATTTAAAAATAATATGGATGTTGTATTATCATTAGAGGATAAAATAAATGAAAATTCAATTTGGTGTGGAACATTTAATTTAATATGGAATGATTTAAAAAATGATTTAACAAAACAAGATATTGTATTTAATCCACAACCGGATATTGTAAATAATCTAAATAAAGGAACATTTACATCAAATAATTTATCAGAAAATAGTTATTATAAAACATATGGAATACCAAATATTGAATTAAAGGAAAAGATAGAAAAAGAGATTAAAGATAAATTTGATGAGATGAGTGATATATTAAATGATTTTGATTGGGAAAATGCAAGTTCAGAAAGTTATTTCTTATATGCAATGTTAAAAAAAGAATTTGAGTTTCCTAAAGTATTTACAGAATTAGAAAATGGAGACTTTGGAAATTATACAAATGTAAAATATTTTGGTATTAATAACACAACAGAAAATGAAGTAAGGCAGCAAGTGGAAGTACTATATTATAATAATCCTGAAGATTTTGCAGTAAGATTATTAACAAAAGAAGCTGATGAAGTAATTATTACAAAAGGAGCTAATGGAGAGACTTTTGGAGAAATATATGAATTGCTAAAACAAAGGGATGAACAATATGATGGAAATAAAAGTTTTAGTGAAAATGATACATTAAAAATACCTAATATTAAAATTAAAGAAAAAGAAGAATTGAATGAATTAGAAAATAAAAACTTTCAATTTTCAAATGGAGACGAATACTATATAGAAAAAGCACTTCAAACAATAGAATTTGAAATAGACAAAAAAGGAGGAAAAATAAAAAGTGAAGCAGGAATGATGTTAAATAAAGCAGCTATAATAGCAGACGAACCTAGAGAGTTTTTAGTAGATGATACTTTTACAATATTTTTGAAGGAAAAAGATAAAGAGTTACCATATTTTGCAGCAAGAATATCAGATATTTCAAAGGTACAAGAAGATGTTAAAGAAAAAACAGAGCAAGTACAATATACAAAAATAACAGATGCAAATTTGCAATCTGACCTAGCTTCAACAGATATTCTAGTAAAATATAATGGAATCCTATATGGAAAATCTTATGGTATTATAGATTATGCAGGAGATCCTAATGAATATATAGGAAAAATCGATAAATTAATAGATAAAGAATATGTACCAGAATTAGATGGTGAAACAAATACAGAAGAAATTTTAAATGCTTTAGTAAGTGAAGCAAATGAAGAAATAATGGTTCTTTATTACAATGGAGAATTTGTTATGTTTGATAAAATAGATAGATAATAAATGAACAAAGTAGTTATGAAAAAATGAAATTTAATAAGAAAAGAGGATATAATCAAAGATTTGATTATATCCTCTTTTCTTATAGTTCATTATCTAATACTACAATCATTCTAACATCACTTAAATAAATAAGATTATCTTCTTCTAAAGTATCACCATAATTATATATAGCTACATTTTGTCCAACTTTTAATTGATTAAAAGCTATATCTGTTCCATGAAATTTTATTTTAAAATTATCTGGTATATTATCTAGTGGTACATCAAAATAGAATTCGTCTCTATGATTTATGTCATTTATTTCTAAGCCCTTAACTTTTACTGTTTTTGTACCATAAAGTACCGAATCTGATATTTCTTCTATAGTAGCATAAAATGTATCAGGATACATTCCTTCTGCAATCATGTTATATAAATCAGTTGCAGCACCTATATATGCATTCTTCATATAGAAATAGTAGTAAGTCATTGTTCCTAAAGCAATTAACAATATAAGAACTAAAGCAATTTTAAAAATTTTTAATTTATTTTTATATTTTTTAAAGTATTTTACAACTTTTTTATCATTAGTTGTAGTATTGAGATTTAAATTTTTTTTCATGTTTTCAAATATTTGTTTGCAATAGGGACATTCGCTTAAATGCTTTTCAATAAATTGATTAGTTTCTTCACAAGTTAAATTTTCAATGTAATTTGGTAGTAAGTCTTTAACAATATTACAATTTTCCTTTACATTCATATTAATCAACCTCCTTTAATTTATTTTTGCCTCGATAAAAAGTTACTCTGGCCCAGTTTTCTGTTTTATCTAAAATAATTCCTATCTCTTTAAAACTTAATTCTCCTGTAATTCTTAAATACATTACTTCTCTAGTTTTTTCATCTAAACTTTGCATTTTTTTATATAATAAGATTTTTTCATCATTAGAAATAATCTGTTCATCTAATGTATCTATCATATGTTTATTAATTAAGTCATTTTCGTCAATATTTATAATATTTTTATTTTTTCTACAATGGTCATACCATAAATTTTTAGCAATTTGACATAGCCATACAGAAATTTTACATTCACCTTTATATGTATCTATTTTTTTTACTGCTTTATAAAAAGTTTCTTGTGTAAGTTCTTCAGAGATATCACTATTATGAGTTAAACAGAATAAATATTTGTTTACTGTTTCAAAATATTCTTCATAAATTTTTTCGATATCCTGCATAACTTTTATCCTCCTTTGAATATATGACGTATGAAAAGTAAATTCGTTACAAAAATAAAAAAAGCCTCTCATACTGAGAGAGACTTTTTGGTGCGTCTGGAGGGACTCGAACCCCCAGTCTCGGACTTCGTAGGCCCGCATTTTATCCAGATAAACTACAGACGCAAAATTATGTTAGCGTACGCTATATGTACGTATATTATTATAATTATAAAAGTAGTAGATGTCAATATGTAAATAGTCAGATAAAATTATATTATTGTAACAATACATATAATAAATGTAATAATATAAAAATGAAAAATAAACTTGAATAAAATATATAACTAATGTAATATAAATATATATTTAAATGAATAGGAGAAATAAATTGAAAAAAGTAATGTTTATTGCAAGTACAGGAGGACATTTAGATGAGTTATTGCAGTTAAAAGAGATGTTTAATAAATATGATTATCATATAGTAACAGAAAAAGACAAAACAACAGAAAAATTAAAAGATAAATATAAAGAAAGAATATCATATTTAAAATATGGCACAAGAAGTGAGAAGATAAAATACTTATTTAAATTTATATATAATTGTGTTTTTTCATTTTGCTTATATATAAAATATAGACCAAAATATATTATAACAACAGGCACACATACAGCAGTTCCAATGTGTTATATAGGAAAAATATTTAGAAGTAAAATTATATATATAGAAACATTTGCAAATATAAATGAAAAAACATTAGCAGGAAAAATGATATATCCAATAGCAGATTTGTTTATAGTTCAGTGGGAAGAAATGCTAAAATTATATCCTAAAGCTATACTGGGAGGTTCAATATATTAAATGATATTAGTATTATTAGGAACACAAAAAAATGAATTTAATAGATTATTAGAAGCAATTGAAAAAAATATAGTAGAAGGAAATATAAAAGAAAAAGTAATAGTACAAGCCGGATGTACAAAGTATTCTACGGATTTAATGGAAATATTTGATTTAATTCCAAAAGAGGATATAGAAGAATTAAAAAAGAAAGCAAGAATCATAATAACTCATGGAGGAGTGGGTTCTATATTAAGCTGTGTAAAATTAGGAAAGAAAGTAATTGCAGTTCCAAGGTTGGCAAAATATAATGAACATGTAAATGATCATCAGAAACAATTGGTAGAAAAATTTGATAAAGAAGGTTATATAATAGGAGTAGAAGATTTAGAGAAATTACCAGAAGCATTGAAAAGAATAGAAGACTTTGAGCCAAGAAAATATATTAGTAATACAAATAATTTTATTAATCTAATAGAGAATTATATTGACAATAATTAGAAAAATAATCTAATAGTTGCATAACAATTTAAACTACCAAAAATAAATATATTATTTTATCAGTCTCACATGCTTCGTAAGTATGAGCATACGATGTACAACTACCTCGACTGTCAAAAATAATATATTTATTTTTTTGCTAAATTTAGATGTAAATAAAAACTATTCACCATTCACTATTCATTATTAACTGCGAATGCAGGGGTTACAATATTTAATCGGTTGGACAAGTTTAATATAAAAAAAGGTATTAGAGAGGTTAAATAATAGAGATATTATTTAAATTTTCCATAGTAAAATATTATTTGATGTGATATACTAAATAATAGGAGGTATAGATGAATTCACAAGATTTAATAAAATTTTGGTTGAAAAGTTCAGATAGAGATTATGAATCAATGATAAAAAATTATGAAGTTAATCAGTATACATGGGCATTATTTATTGGGCATCTTGTCTTAGAAAAACTATTAAAAGGCATATATGCAAAAGTAAATAAAGATAATCCATATCCACCAAAAATTCATAATTTAAATATTATAGCAGAAAAATGCGGATTAAAATTAAGTGAAAAACAAACAAAGATATTATTTACATGTAATTCATTTAATATAAGTGCAAGATATGAGGATTATAAAAATGAATTTTATAAAAAATGTACAAAGGAATATACTAAAGAACAGATTAACAATATTAAGGAGATGAGAGAATGGTTGAAAAAACAGTTGATATAAATATAATAAAAATAGTTGAACAATACATTGATATAATATCGGAAAAGTTTAATGTTAAAGAAGTATATATATTTGGTTCATGTGCTAAAGGAACAAATAACGAAGATAGTGATATAGATATTGCTGTTATATTAGATAGTAATATTGATACAATTGATTTGATGATTGAATTAATGATTTTAACTCAAAATATAGATTTAAGAATAGAGCCACATCCAATAAAAATACAAGATTTTGAAAAAGGAAATCCATTTGTGGACGAAATTAAAAATACCGGATTGCGAGTTGCATAATATTTTAAATTACCAAAAATAAATATATTATTTTATCAGTCTCACATGCTTCGTAAGTATGAGCATACGATGTACAACTACTTCGACTGTCAAAAATAATATATTTATTTTTTTGCTAAATTTAGATGTAAACAAAAACTATTCACCATTCACTATTTACTGCGAATGTAGAGGGGCGAACACGTTCGCCTGAACTAACAAAACAATCTTTCAAAAAACATAAAAATAATGTCAAATAGAAATACATTATAATCACTTCTTACGTAAAGTAAGCATAATATATAACATAATAAAAAGTAGGAAGGTGAGAAAAAATGTCAAATTACATAATAGAGGGTGGGAGAAAATTAGAAGGAGAAGTAAAAGTATCAGGTTCAAAAAATGCATCATTGCCAATAATAGCGGCATGTATCTTAAATGGTAAAAAAAACACATTATACAATGTACCGAATATAGTAGATACAAATAAAACATTAGAAATACTAAAAATACTTGGATGTAATATTAAAAAAAATAATAATAAAGTAATAATAGATTCATCAAATATAAAGACACATGAAATACCAGATAAATTAATGAGAGAATTGCGTTCATCTGTAATATTAGCAGGAGCACTAATTGCAAGATTTAAAAATGCAGTATTTTCATATCCAGGGGATTGCGATATTTGGTGGATACATCGGGCAAGCATAAGATAAATGAGTGGATTAGGGAGTTTGACAAAAATAAAGAAATTAGTTAAACTCTAAACTGTTGGAGGAACAAAATGAATAAAATTGATAGAAAAATAGTATTAACACCAGAAGAGTGCTCATTTGTGCAAATTTACTATGATTGTAAAACTATAAAGAGTTTATTTTATGCTATTAAAGAGAATTATATTGCAGGAATAGCACTAATAATATATATGTCATTATTTTGTTGGGAAGCGTTGGACTTCTTAAAAAAGATAGGCATTGACTTTAATGTTAAAGAAAATGATACATTTACATTAACAGATGTTAGATTAAAATTAAAAATCTTTGAGAATAAATATTCAAAAGCAAAGAATATGATATTAAATTGTGATTACTTACAAGATTATATATTTAAGAATAAACTGAAATTTGACTTTATGAAAGCTTGGAATATACATTATAATTTAGGAATTATGTTTAATGATAAAAAAGAAATCGTTGGAAACTCACAATATGGATATTATATTTTTCAAGACAATGGATTGTTAAAAAGAAAGATAGAATATATAAAAAGTCTAATTGATACTAGTAATATAATATATGAGTATGCTCCAGAAGATTATTTGGAATATGGGAAGTATATTGGAGAAATCATAGGGAGTTTTTTGAATTACTTCGAAGAGTTAAATGTTCCAAATATAAATATTCAAACAAATAATATAAATACAGATATGTTTTATAAGAATTTTAATTCTTATAAACTATATAAAAGTGAAGATGATAAAATAATGTCACTGTATTTATTGCATATATTGACATTTATAAATTCTACTATAAGATTACTAGGGGAATGTGAAAAAGATGATACTGGATGGTGGTTAAGAATATACTATATTTCTTATTATTATGCAATAGAAAGATTAGAAGATATAAAAAATCATATAGAAAACAATGAAATTGACAATTTAAATTTCAAAAAATTATTAACACAAATAAATTTAAATAAGAGATTCATGAATACTGAGTTTAGAAATTGTATGATGCATTATGGATTAATAAACAAAGAGAATAAATCTTTAATAGAAGAACAAAAATTTAATCTAAATATTCCAATGATGGGATTAGTTGAAAGTTGTTTTAAAATAAATATTTAAATGTATGAAAAATACCACTTTAAAAAATTTTCGAATATGTTGTGTATGATTGTTAATAAGTGTATTAACTATAAAATCATTTACATGTAGTTCCACCTATAATTTCTCCAGTGGTCATATCAATATAATAATATTTATCTTGGTTTTCTTTAATATATTGATTATAGTTTTCGTAAGTATTTTCATTATTTCTGTTGCTATGTTGAATTAATACTTTCCAGACATTTCTTTGTATATTTTCTGTATCCAAGTATATTCCATTTAAATTAGGATCTGTATTATAAATTTCATTTTCAAGTTGATAAATAAAAGTATTTAATTTTTCTATAGAAGGTTCTGCACTAGCATTTGTAATTTCTACGTCTGTAAATTCTTTTTCTTTATCTATTGCAATTTCAATTGCTTCTTGTTTTGTGATTATTGCCGGATTTGTTATTTTCTCATTATTTGTATTAATATTTATTGTATCATATATAATAGATTGATTAACAATCATAAAGGATATGGATACACTTTCATATTTATTTAAAATACCATCATAATTTTTATAATATTGTACTCCCCATATTTTTTTTTGGTTATTATTAAAAGATGAAATTTCTTCTTTTATATTATATATTTCATAATTTTCTTCTAATCCTAATTTTTTAAATATTGAATTTGCTATATCAGTAGCTTCTTTTTGCGAAATAGTATCAGGTGTAATATTTTTATATTTAAGATCTAAATTATTAAAATATGTTACTTTTCCATCATTTGAATTAATTAAAACCATTAGACCTTTTTCGTAATTATATTCTGTCTTAGCCATATAGTAACTGCTTTTTTCATCTTCATAGTTTCGTTTTAATTCAATTCGTTCAATTGAATCTATATTATATCCCAGATTATTTAAGAAATTAATTGCTATTTCTTTGGCTTCATTTTCGGTAATTAAATTTTCTTTTTCTTCTTCAGAAATGTTGTTAGAAGGTAAAGAATTAATCATTTCTTGATAAGTATAGTATTTAGTGGGTTCTTTCCAAATTTTTTCATATGTGATATACCCAGCAAATACTATACTGGATATAAAAGTAATTCCTATGAAAGTTGTTGCCAATATTTTTGCAGGACTGTGCTTAGCAATGTATTTTTTTGATTTAAAAGCGGTTTTAATGGCATTATGGTATTCAATAGGAGTATTTATTTTTTTATTTATGATTTTTGATATTGTTTGTTCAAAATTATCCATTTTTAATTTCTCCTTTATAATTATCTTTTATTTTTTGTCTTGCCCTAAATAGATGTGTTCTAATAGTATTTTCATTAATCCCCAAAATTGTCTTAATTTCAGATACAGTATATTGTTCCATATAATATAGAATTATTATTATTCTTTCTTCATATTTTAAGATTTTAATTAATCTGTAAAAATCTAAATCATCTTCAATATTTTTATAGTCATTTAAAATAATGTAATTTTCTAAATTATACTCATCTATAGAAATATCTTTTTTGTATTTTTTCTTATATATTCTATTACATTTATTAATTAATATTTTTATTAACCATTTTTTTAATTTTTTTTGATCTCTTAATTTTTTGATGGATTTAAATGTTTCTATCATAGTTTCTTGAATAGCATCTTGTATATCTGATTCATTTGTTAATCTTGTTTTTGCAATTTTATATAATTCGTTTTCTAATTCTAAAACTATTTGAGTAAAAGCTTCGGTATCTCCTTTTTGAGCTTTTTTTATTAATTCCTCCAATTAATTTTCCTCCTATCATTTATGTACATATTTGATATCTAATTATAAGAGTCAATTATAATACAAGAATATTTCAAAATTTTATTGATTTATAAAAAAATTAAATAAAATGCAAATCGTATGAATAATGTTATGTTAAAAAACGACATTTTAAATATGCACCTTCATACTGACATTTTCAAAGGTATATTGAATTTGACAAAATAACTGATATAATAATTATAATGAAATAAATATAAGAGATGCAAATAGTATATTTTTTGCACCTCTTTTTTTTAATGCTTGATGGAACTAAAAATTCCCAAGTTGGAACTATGAAAGTAAGACTAAAATTTATAGCTATATGGAGATAATTTATTCAGAAATTGCAGGAGTGTATAAGCAAGATTCCTCTTTGTACTGACAAATGGAGCAAAAAGAGCTTCTTTTGATTGAGTAGTTACACTACATAAGTTTAATAAATCTAATATCAACACTTGTAGTTTTAGTAATAAGTACAATCAGAGTATTAATATAATGTAAAAAAGATAGAAAGGTAGGTGAATACTCTGAAAAAAGAAAAAAATAAAAAGACAAAAGATAAATTACCATTGGCAGTATTTATTTGTCCAAAATCAAATGTGAGTGATACTGGGGATTATAAACAGGTATTCACCGATATTATTTCTGATAGAATACAAGAAAAATTCAAATAAACGAACAAATTTTCGAAAACATATTGAAAAGGTTTTAGAATTATGATATAAGTATTATATCAATTTAAACACTATAAAATGATAAAAATAATAACTAAATTAATATGAAATGGAGAATTTAAATGCAAAAAAATGAAAATAATATAATAATTTATCAAGACGAAGATGGTGTTACAAAAGTTTCGGTAAGACTTGTCGATGAAGATATATGGCTAACTCAAAATCAAATTGCTGAAATATATAAAACAACAAAACAAAATATAAGTTTACATATAAATAATATATATAAGGATAATGAACTAGAAAAAGATTCAACTAACAAGAAATTCTTGTTAGTTCAAAACGAAGGAAATAGAAATGTTAAAAGAAATATAGACCATTATAATTTAGATATGATAATAGCATTAGGATATAGAGTACAATCACAAGTGGCAACAAGATTTCGTATATGGGCAACTCAAAGACTTCACGAATATATGCAAAAAGGATTTACAATGGATGACGAAAGGTTAAAACAAGGTGGAAATAGATATTTTAGAGAATTATTACAAAGAATTAGAGATATTCGTTCATCTGAGAGAAATTTCTATCAGCAAGTCACAGATATATATGCTACATCAATAGATTATGATCCACGTTCTGATTTGACCAGAAAATTTTTTGCGACGGTTCAAAACAAACTTCATTTTGCAGTTCATGAACATACTGCAGCGGAACTGATATATGAAAGAGTAGACAATGAGAAGCCATTTGTTGGCATGACTAATTTTAAAGGTGATTATGTAACAATTGATGATGTAAAAATTGCTAAAAATTATCTTTCAGAAATGGAATTACAAAGATTGAATTTATTAGTTTCACAATTCTTGGATTTTGCAGAACTTCAAGCATTAGAGCAAAGGGCAATGACAATGAATGATTGGATAAATGAATTAGATAATCAAATAATACAAAATAAAAGAAAACTTCTAGAAGGTAAAGGAAAAATATCTCATCAAGAAGCAATGGAAAAGGCTGAAAAAGAATTTAAAACATATAGAGATAGAGAAATGAAGCAATTAGAAAGTGACTTTGATAAAATGGTTAAAATGCTAAAAGATAATAATAAAAAATAAACATTTTACCAATGTCGGGAAAACGTAAAAAAATTACCTACAACACATTCATGCTTTCAGTAGTTCACTATTATTGAACGAAAAAATTTGTGAACTGTCAAGAATTTTTTGACAGTTCAACTGGATAGATTAAACTAACAAGTTGGTAACATTTTGTAACGAACTAAAAAAGTTCTAAGATTTCAAGAAATGACTTGAAATTTTGGAACTTTTTATATATAATAGCAACAATAAAACAAAACATAAAAGAAAATGTTATTGATACATAAAAATAAGGAGTGTACTATGAAAAAGTCTAATGAAGAAAAGAGAGTTGTAATATATTGCAGAGAAAGTAGAGATGATTATGGTGAAAACTATGAAAGAATTGAAACACAAAGAGATTTACTTATAAAATATTGTAAAGCTCATGGATATACGAATATAGTTGACATTATAATGGATGATGACAAAAGTGGTACAGACTTTAGTAGATTTGATGATATAAGGCAAAAGGCGAAAAACAAAGAGATAGATGTAATCGTATTTAAAAATTCATCAAGACTTGGAAGAAATCAAAAAGAAGCATTAGATTTTGTTGAGTACTTAGAAGAACAAGGTGTAGAAATAATATTTGAAGATGAACAATATAATGAAGAAATGTTTGGTCTATATGCATGGTTTAATGAGAGAAGAGCAAGAGATGATAGCAAAAATATAAGAAGAAATTTAAGACATAAAATTGAAGAAGGAGATTTATTAGTAAAAGCAATTTATGGATATAACAAAGAAGGGAAAAAACTTGTTATAAATGAACAAACAGCTCCAGTAGTAAAAACAATATTTGAATTATATTCTAAAGACTGGGGGTATCAAAAAATTGCAACATATCTGAATAAAAAAGGAATACCTACACCATCTCAGAGCAGGGGATTTGTAAATGTAAAACAAACTGCAAATTGGAAGGCACAACATATTGTAAGAATTTTAGATGACAGAAGATATATTGGAGACTATGTAGGGGGACATACTGAAAAAGTAAGTTTTAAATCTAAAAAAACAAGAGTGAAAGATCAATCAGAATGGACTATAATTGAAAATCATCATGAGCCAATTATTGATAAAGATCTATTTGAAAAAGTACAGAAAATTAGGAAAAAGAGAAAGAAAGAAAGCGATAAATACAATAATGGTTTCAAGTTTGTAGATGTAGAAAGTAATTTATATTCAGGACTTTTATATTGTGGAAGATGTGGAACAGCTATGTATAAAAGAAAGGGAACAAGTGGCACAAGAAAAAGACCAGATAGTTATTTATGCAAAAAATATAGCAATGAAGGAGCGATAAAAGATATAAGACCAGATTATGGCTGTAAACCACACAGAATAAGAATAGAATATTTAGACCAAATTGTAAATGCATATATTGATAATTTAATTAGCAATCCAGAATTTAAAGATTTTGTAATGAACAATGTAAAAGCAATTAATACAAATAAAGTTACTTTAGAAAAAGATTTAAATAAACAAAAGCAAACTATAGAAAAATTAGAAAAACAATTCAAACAAGTATATGAAGATAAGCTAAATGACTTAATTCCAGAATTTATATATAAAGACAAAAAGCAAGAATTAGAAAAGAAGTTAAAAAATGAAAAGGAAAAATTACAAGAAACAGAAAATAAGTTTAATACATTAAATAAACTAGAAGATAAAGAAGATTTAATTTTCAAAGCAATAGATGACATCAAAAAGAATGGACTAACAAAAGAGGAACTATCAAGATTATTTGATAAAATAGTGGTATTTGACCCAAAAGAAATAACAAAAGAACAAAAAGAAGAATATAACTTAAACGATGAAATGTGTAAAGAACTCTATGAAAATGGAGGCTTAGCGTTTCATTTGAAGTTTATGTATCCGCAAACTATCACAAACAGGAGGATGTGATATTGGTTCAAGACCAATAGATTTACATTTAAATGGATTTAGAAAATTAGGTGTAGAAATAGAAGAAGAAGGTGGATATATAAAATGTAAAACAGATAATATAGTAGGAACTGATATAACATTAGACTTTCCAAGTGTTGGAGCAACTGAAAATATTATGTTAGCATCTGTTTTTGCAGAAGGAGAAACATTAATAAAAAATGCAGCACTAGAACCAGAAATAGTAGATTTGCAAAATATATTAAATAAAATGGGAGCAAAAGTAGAAGGAGCTGGTACAAATATTATAAAAATTACAGGAGTTAAGAAACTAAAAGAAGTTAGTTATAATATAATGCCAGATAGAATAGAAGCAGGTACATTGTTATGCATGACAGCTGCAACAGGAGGAAATATAAAATTAAAAGGTGTGGTTTCAGAACATATATATCAAGTAATTTATAAATTAGAAGAATGCGGATGTAAAGTAGAGTGTCATAAAGATTTGATAATGTTAAAATCGCCAAAAAAATTAAAAGCTGTGGATATAAAGACTATGCCATATCCAGGTTTTCCAACAGATATGCAATCTGTTTTTGGAGCAATGTTAACAATTGCAAAAGGGACATCTTTAGTAGTAGAAAACATTTTTGAAAGTAGATTTAAATATACAAATGAATTAAAAAGAATGGGAGCAAAAATTACTATAGAAGGAAAAACAGCAGTAATAAAAGGTGTAAAGAAATTAACAGGAGCAGATGTTGAAGCAACTGATTTAAGAGGTGGAGCAGCATTAGTTTTAGCAGGACTTGTCGCAAAAGGAGAAACAAAAGTTGAAAATATAGAATACTTGTTAAGAGGTTATGAAAACCTAGATAAGAAATTAAATACCATTGGAGCAAAAATATTAATATAAAATTTTAAAAAAGTTAACATAATTTTAAAAAATACTGGAAAAATTGTAAAAAATGTGTTACAATATATGAGTATGATAAAAATACAAAGGTTCTATTAAATAAACGAAAGAGGAGTGTTGATAATAAAATAAATGATAGGACCAAAATGACTTCGATTTTTCGAAGTCATTTTTTTTTAAAATAAATTATTAAAGCATATACAATATTAATAATATGATGTATAATAAATACTATGTAAATTAGGGATATATAAAAAATATATAAATTACAAATAAGAAGCAGGTGAGCAATATGAAAAAAAACAATGATAATGATGAATTCTTATTTCTAGATCCTGATAAAAAAAATGAGAAAAAAAATAAAAAGAATAAAAAAATTAAAGAGAAGAAGAAAAAAAATAAAAATAAAGAAGAAAATATAATTGATTATGATAATGAGATTATAGTTGGTGTAAAAAGAATTGATACTGAAAAAGACAGCAATGAAAATAAAAAAAATAAGGATAAGAAAAAAGGCAAGTCAAAAAAGAAACAAAAAGTAAAGAATAATAAAAAGGTAACAGATATAAAAAAACAAAAGAAGAAAAAAAGAATTAAGTCATTTTTAAAATGGATTATTATAATAACAGTAATATTAGCAGGAATAATATTATTTTTAGCATCACCATTATTTAATATAAAATATATAAGAGTAGAAAATAATAATATTATAACTACAGATGAAATAATATCTTTATCTGGAATTAAAAAAGAAGAAAATTCATTCAAAATAAATAAATTTATTACGGAGAACAATATAAAGAAAAATGCATATATAGAGGATGTAGAAATTAAAAGAGAATTACCAGATGGTGTAATTATAAATGTAAAAGAAAGAGTGCCAACATATTTACTTGAAGTAGAAGATTCAAAATATGCATACATAAATAATCAAGGATATATATTAGAAATATCTAGCATGAAATTAAATTTACCAATAATAAAATCATATAAAACAACTGAAATGGTACCAGGACAAAGATTAATAGTAGAAGATTTAGAAAAATTAGAAACAGTACTTAAAATTATGGAAAATGCAAAAGCAAATGAAATATCAGATTTGATTACACAAATTGATATAAATGATGGAAGTGATATTATTTTGTATCTAGAGAGCGAGGGTAAAACAGTATATATAGGAGATGCAACAGATATAAATACAAAGATATTATTATTGAAAAAATGTCTTGAAGGTGAAAAAGGAAAAATTGGTGATATATTTTTAAATGGTAAAATAAATAAAACAAATGAAGCGGTTTTCAGAGAGAAAGTATAAAATAAATACAGTGAAAGGAATAAAATATGAATAAAAAATATGTAATGTTAACAATAGGGATAATGTGTTTTTTATTAACTGTTCGGAATATGTATACAAGTTAAAACCATAAGTAATACAAATTCAACAGGAATATCAAAAAATGCAACAGAAAATAAATTAAGAGATGAAGTATTAAGATGGAAAGAGAGATATGATAATGCATATAAGGAACTAGGAGAAACTGAAAATTTACTAGAAGAAGAGAGAAAAAAGGCTACAGAAGATAATGAAGAGACAGCACAGATGAAAGATGAATTAAATAAAATTAATACTTTACTAGGATTAACAGATGTAAAAGGTGAAGGTATAATATTAATAGTTGATGATAATAAGGATTCTGATACTAATATATTAGATCAAAATGCATCAGTAGTACATGATGGAGATTTAATTGAAATAGTCAATCTTCTAAAAAATGGAGGAGCAGAAGCAATATCTATAAATGATCAAAGAATAGTAAGTACTACGGCAATAACATGTGATGGAAGTGTAGTAAGAATTAATGGAGAGAAGGTAGGGGCTCCTTTTGAAATAAAAGCAATAGGGTCTCAAGAGAGAATAAAAGGTGTTTTAGAAATGCCATATAATTATATATATTGGATGGGAGCAGATGGAATAGATATAACTATAAGAAAAGCAAATTCTATTGAGATACCAAAATATGAAGGAATTATAAAGAGAGAGTATATAAAGGATAGGTGATGAATTTGAAAGGAAAGTGGACTATCACAGTTGTTATGGGGATAGTATGTTTCGTATTGATTGCAGTAATGTTTATGCAATTTAAAACTGTTAATCAAACAGATATAACATCAATAGAAATAATGAGAGAATCAGAACTTAGAACAGAACTTGCGAGTTGGAAATCAAAATATGAAGATGTCCAAGAAAAAGTAAATGAAAATAATGAAAGGATAGAAGAATATAAACAAGGTACAGAAGATAATGTAAAAGCAACTCAATTATTAGAAGAAGAATTAAATCAAGCAAAAACAAGCTTAGGATTAACAGATGTTAGAGGAGAAGGTGTTGTAGTAACATTAGAAGATAATGACATCCCTCCAGATTATTATGGAGAAGATGATGTTTATGATGGAAAAATAAATGTGTATGATATTTTACAATTAATAAACGAACTAAAATTAGCAGGAGCAGAAGCGATATCTATAAATGATGTAAGAGTAGTTGATAAAACAGATATAGCATTAGTGATGGACACATATATTGTAGTTGATGGTGTAAGAATAAGTTCACCTTATACTGTTAAAGCGATTGGAAATCAAACTGCACTAGAAAGTGGATTAATGCAAAAAGATTCAGGATATATGGATAAAATTATAAATGCTGAAGATAAGAAAGCTACAGTTCAAAGAGAAAATGAAATAGAAATATATAAATACGATAAGGAATGGGAAACTAAATATATACAAGAAAATTAAAATAAAAGGAGGACAATAAAATGGGTTTATTAATAGCTATAGTAATAGGTTGCGTATTAGGATTAATATTTGGAATTAATGCTCCAATTATCCCATATACATATTCAGGATATTTAGCAATTGCAATAGTTGCAGCTTTAGATTCTGTTTTTGGTGGAATAACATCTGTATTAAATAAAAAGTTTGATATGAAAATTTTTGTTTCGGGATTTTTTGGAAATGCTATACTTTCAATATTATTAACATATTTAGGTGAAAAATTAAATGTTGATATATATTTAGCAGCAATAGTTGTTTTTGTTGGAAGGATGTTTACTAATTTATCTATAATAAGAAGATATTATATAGATAAATGGTCAAATAGAAAACAAGAAAAAGAAAATGAAAACAAGCAGAAAACGGTGTAAATACCGTTTTTTTTCTAAACAACAAATTATTACAATACTATTACAAAAACATTACAAAAATATAACGTAATCTATTGACAATTGATACAAAATATAATATTCTTATACAAGAAATTTAAAAAATTGGAGGAATAAACTTTGGCAATCGGAGATATAATTGTTGGGGTTGACATAGGTACTGAGAAAGTTACGGTTGTAGTTGGAGAAGTTAATAATTTTAATCAGATAGAAATATTGTGTAATACTTCTGCAAGGTCTAGTGGAATGCAAAAATCAAAAATTATAAATGAACTAGATATTATGGAAGCAATAAATAAATCTATAAAAGATGCAGAAGAAGATGCTGATATAAAAATTAATTCTGCATATGTTACAATACCAGGTAAATATGTAACCATAGTACAAAATAGTATAACAAAAGAAGTCAAAGATAAGTATGCTGGTATATCTGTAAAAGATGTAGCTAGTGGAATAAATCAAGTAAGGGATATAGAAATTCCGGAAGATAAAGTTTTAATAGATATTGTTCCAAGCGAATTTATACTAGATAATGGAAAAACAACAGATGATCCGATAGGAAGTATAAGCTCTTTATATACATTAAATGGACAGGTTGTATTGGCTGAAAAAGATTATATAAAACAAATAACATCAATATTTAAGAAAATTGGAATAGAAGTAGATGGAATAATACCTACAATACTAGCACAGAGAAATTTAATTTTGGATACAAATGAACTATCAGATAATATAATGATTTTAGATGTTGGGGCAGGAAATACAAATTTAGGAATATTTGAAGGTAGTAAATTTATATATACAAATACAATACCAGTTGGGGGAGAAAGTATAACAAAAGATATTGCATTTGTATTAAATATTTCAGAAGATGAAGCTGAGAGATTGAAAAAACAATATGGTTTAGCTTTAAAATCATTTATAGATAATGATAATGCCATATTATTAAATACATGCAAAGATGAAAAAACTACAAAATCTATAAAAAGTTCCGAATTAATAGAAATAATAGAAGCAAGAATAGAAGAAATATTTTCATTAGTTAATAAAGATATAACTACACAAGGGTTCAAACAAAATATAAATAATGTAATATTAACAGGTCAAGGAATAACAACAATAAGTAAAAGTGATGTGGCAGGAAAAATTATACTAAATATACCAGTAAAAATTGCAACAGGAAGATTAATAAGTACAATAAAACCAGAATATAGAACAAGTTATGCTTTAGTAAGATATATAGCTTCAAAACCATTTGCAAAAACAGTATCTAGTAATATAGATTCAAGAAAAGAAGAAAATATTTTCAAAGAAGTATTAAAAAGAGTAAAAGACTTTTTTTATTCATAAAAATAAAAAATATAAAAGAAATAATAGAAGGAGGAATATACAATTATGGTAGACTATGAAGATAATAGTAAATTAATGATGGATGGTACAGCAACGATAAAAGTAATTGGTGTAGGTGGCGGAGGAAATAATGCCATAAACAGAATGATTGATTCAGGAATAAAAGGTGTTGAATTTATCTCTGTAAACACGGACAGACAAGCATTACAATTATCAAAAGCATCTTCAAGAATACAAATTGGTGAAAAGATAACAAGAGGATTAGGAGCTGGTGCAAACCCAGATATAGGTGCACAATCAGCAGAGGAAAGTAAATCTGAAATTGCTGAAGCATTAAGAGGAGCTGATATGGTATTTGTTACAGCAGGGATGGGAGGAGGAACAGGAACAGGAGCTGCTCCAATTGTTGCTGCAACAGCTAAAGAAATGGGAATATTAACAATAGGTGTTGTTACAAAGCCTTTTACATTTGAGGGAAAGAAAAGATTATCGCAAGCTGAAAGAGGAATAGAAAGCTTAAAAGGAAAAGTTGATACACTAGTTGTAATACCAAATGATAAATTATTACAAATAATAGATAGAAAAACATCTATAATAGAAGCTTTTAGAATGGCTGATGATATATTAAGACAAGGTGTTCAAGGTATATCTGATTTAATTGCAGTACCAGGTTTAATAAATCTAGATTTTGCTGATGTAAAAACAATAATGTTAAATACGGGAATGGCTCATATGGGAATAGGAAGAGCAAGTGGTGAAAATAGAGCAGAAGATGCAGCAAAACAAGCTATAGAAAGTCCATTACTTGAAACATCTATTGAAGGAGCAAGAGGGGTAATAATAAATATCACAGGTAATAGCGATTTAGGATTACATGAAGTAAATACAGCAGCTGAATTAATTCAACGCAGTGTAGATTCAGAAGCAAATATCATATTTGGTTCTGTTGTAGATGAAAATATGGGAGATGAAATATCAATAACAGTAATAGCAACAGGATTTGATAAAGAACAAAATAAATCTTCTTTAGGAGTGGACAATATAGTTAGTAGAGCTTGGGATAAAAAAATAAATTCAACTCCAGCACCAGTAGATAACAACTCTTCACAAAATGATTTAGATATTCCAGCCTTCTTAAGGAAAAATAGAGGAATAACAGGAAATAAATAATAAATTGAAATAAATAATAAAATAAAAAAAGAAATAATCTAAAATAGTAGATTATTTCTTTTTTTCTACTTCAAAAAATGACAGATTTTTGAAAGAAAAAGTTATACAATATTATTTAGTTAAGGGGGGATGTAATTAATAAATGACGGTATATGTAGATGTGGTTTTTATGGAGAATCTTTTTATGAACTACATAATATTATTTGCAACAGCAGTAATAAATAAAGTAGAAATAAAGCTAATAAGAATTTTATTATCAAGTATATTAGGAAGCATATATGCTGTGGTATCTTATACAAATATATTATCTAATTTTACAGGAGTAATAATAAAAATTTTGTTATCAATAGCAATGATATATATCGCATTTAAACCAGAAGGTGTAAAAAGGTTTATAAAACAATTATTGATATTTTATTTAGCAACATTTACATTTGGTGGGGTAGCATTTGCTTTATTATACTTTGTAAAACCAGGTGAAATATTAATAGAAAATGGAATATATATAGGAACATACCCAATAAAAATAGCACTATTAGGAGGAATAGTAGGGTTTGTAATAATAACAATAGCATTTAATTTAATAAAAGGAAAATTGAGCAAAAATGATATGTTTTGTAATATACATGTATACATAAACAGCAAAAGAAAAGATATGATTTCGATGATAGACACAGGAAATTTGTTAAAGGAACCTATAACAGGAATGCCAGTTGTAATAGTTGAAAAAGAAGAACTTATAGATATAATACCTATGGAAATATTAAATAATATAGATAAAATAATAAATGGAGATATTGATGATATAAAAAATATAGAGCAATATATAAGTAAATTTAGAGTAATCCCTTTTAATTCACTAGGAAAACAAAATGGATTATTGTTAGGAATAAAAGCAGACAAAATTATAGTTGATTATGATGAAAATAAAATAGAACACAATAATATAATAATAGGAGTTTATGAAAAGAAACTTTGTAAAAATGACTCATATAAAGCTTTAATTGGTTTAGATTTATTAGATAGGAGTGATAGAAAAATTGAATATTTTAGAAATGTTAAAGTATAGTATAAATAATATATACATAAAATATATAATAAAAGATAATATAGATAATATGCCAATATATTATATTGGCGGAAGTCAAATATTACCACCTCCATTAACAAATGAGGAGGAAGAGGAAGTTTTAAAACAGCTTAATTCAGAAGAAAATTCGTCAGCTAAAAAGACTTTAGTGGAAAGAAATTTAAGATTAGTGGTATATATAGCCAAAAAATTTGAAAATACTGGAGTTGGAATAGAAGATTTGATTTCTATTGGAACAATAGGATTAATGAAATCGATAAATACATTTAATACAGACAAAAATATAAAGTTGGCAACATATGCTTCAAGATGTATAGAAAATGAGATTTTAATGTATTTAAGAAGAAGTAATAAAATAAAAGGTGAAGTATCTATAGATGAGCCATTAAATCATGATGGCGATGGAAATGAACTTCTGCTTTCAGATATATTGGGAACAGAGCCAGATATAACATCAAGAAGAATAGAAGATGAAGTAGATAGAAAATTGTTAAAAGCATCAATAGAAAAATTGAATAGTAGGGAAAAAAATATAATGGAATTAAGATATGGCTTTAAGGGGCAAGAAGAAAAGACTCAAAAAGAAGTAGCAGATATGCTTCGGGATATCACAAAGTTATATATCTAGATTAGAAAAGAAAATTATATGTAAAATGAAAAAGGAAATAATTAGTAAGACTGGATAAATGAATATGAAAGACCTTTTTGGTAATAATATATATAAGAAGAAAGTTACCAAAGGAGGTTTTTCGATTGATTAATAAGGTAGAAATATGTGGTGTAAATACATCAAAACTACCATTGCTTACTAATCAAGAAAAACAAGAACTGTTTGTAAAAATAAAACAAGGAGATACTGAATCAAGAGAAAAATTTATAAAAGGAAATTTAAGGTTAGTATTAAGTGTTATACAAAAATTTACAGGAAGAGGAGAAAATGCAGATGATTTATTTCAAGTAGGATGTGTGGGTTTAATAAAAGCGATAGATAATTTTGATTTAACATTAAATGTACAGTTTTCAACATATGCTGTACCTATGATTATAGGAGAAATAAGAAGATATCTAAGAGATAATAATATGGTTAGAGTAAGCAGATCAGTAAGGGATTTGGCATATAGGGCATTACAAGCAAAAGAAAAATTAACAAGAGAAAAACATAGAGAACCTACAATAGAAGAGATATCAAAAGAATTAGAATTGCCTATAGAAGAAGTTGTTATGTGTTTAGATGCAATACAAGATCCTGTGTCATTACAAGAGCCAGTGTTTAATGATGGTTCTGAAAACATATATGTTATGGATCAGGTAAGTGACCAAAAAAATACAGATGAAACATGGTCAGACAACATAAATCTAGCAGAAGCAATGAAAAAATTAACTGATAGAGAAAAAATGATAATACAAAAAAGATTTTTTGTGGGGAAAACTCAAATGGAAGTAGCAGAAGAAATAGGAATATCACAGGCACAAGTATCAAGATTAGAAAAAAGTGCAATCGGGCACATAAAAAAATTTTATAAATAAATAAAAACTGTTATATTATAATTAATATAACAGTTTTTATTTACATTATAGGGAATTGCATTTTATATAATGTAAAAAATAAAATTGCTATGCAATTTTTCGCGAGGACAAATTTTATACACTTCTTGCTAGACCTGATTAAAAAAGAAAAAATTTGAAATGCGGAGAAAAGCTCTAGTGAAGCTAGATTTGCCATTTTGTATCAAAACAAATTTAAATTTACTATTGTAAAATTATAAAAAAGATAATAGAATTGGAAATGAAAAAATAGTAATCTAAAATAAAACATACTACATAAGAAAAAGATTGATAATTGAAAATGAGGTGGTTTATGGTTTATGTAATAATTTTAATGTTGGCAATAATTTGTTTATTTGCAACTTATGTTATATTTAATAAGAATGAAAATAGAAAGAGTAAAACTATTATAGATATCACAAGAGCAATATTAATAATATTAATATTGGAACTAAGTATATTTAATATGAATTCATATAGATTAATTTTTGGAAATTTTGAGAATGTTAGATATGCTGTACAAAACTTAAATTTAGAGGATGGACTAGAACAAAAAGATGGAAAATATATAACAACAAAAGAAATAACTAAAAAAATAGAATTAGATGATATTAATAAAGAAGTAGGAACAGTAAAGTTAAATATAGATACCAATAGACCAATAGAATACAAAATATATTATACAGATACAACAAGTGCAAATTATAGAGATTTACCAAGTAAAACATTAGTAAATGAATTAGAAAATAGTAAATCAATTCCTACATATTTAAGTGGTGAAAGCAAAAAAATATTAGTTGAACTAAAAATACCAGAAAATACAACATTTCAAATAGATAGTATAGAAATAAACAGTAATATAGAATTTAATTTTAATATAGTAAGAGTACTTTTATTATTTTTAGGATGGATTTTCTTATATGCAATGAAGAATTTTGAGGAATTTAATATGCCATATACTAAGAAAAATAAATTACAAATACTTGTAATAATTTATGTAACATTACTTGCAATATGGCTAATGTATTGGATAACAGATACATCATTAATAAAATCTGAAGATAAAACAAATGATTACATAACGCCATATATGGGGCAAGCAGTAGATATGGTTTTAGATGGGAAAGTATATCTTGAGCAAAAACCGAGTGAGGAATTAATGAATTTGTCAAATCCATATGATAATACTTTAAGAAATGCAGAAAATGTAGATGCTGTATGGGATATGGCATACTATAATGGAAAATATTATGTGTATTTTGGTATATTGCCTGTTCTAACAGTAATGGCGCCGTATAAATTTATAACAGGTGAATATATGGAATTAAATACAGTTGTATTTATATTTGCAGCATTAGCAATAATATTTATAATGAAATCAATTATGCTTATATTTAGAAGATGGTTTAAAAATGTACCATTTAAATTTCTGATATTATTCTTTGTAGCAGTAATATCAGGTGGGCTAATTATGTGGATATGTAGAAGACCTATAACATATGAAGTAGCTATAATATCGGGATATTATTTAGTTATACAAGGAATATTCTTTATTTTAAAAACAATTGAAAAAGAAAAAGTAAATTACATATATATGTGTCTATCGTGTCTATCACTAGCATTAGCTGTTGCATGTAGGCCAAATTTATTAATTGCTTCATTATTAATAGTACCAGTATTATTAAAAATATTTATAAATAATGTAAAGAATAAGAAAAATGTATTAAAAAATATTTTAGTTGTTGCAATTCCATATGGAATTGTAGGAATAAGTTTAATGATATATAATTATGTAAGATTTGATAGTATATTTGAATTTGGAGCACAATATCAAATAACTATAAATGATATGAGAAACTTAGGTAATAGAATAATGGCAATACCTGTAGGACTAATATCATATTTATTTAAAATACCAACAATAATTTCTCAATTTCCTTTTGCTCAAATAAGTTATGACACAATAACATTCTATGGATATTATTGGAGTTCAGCAATGGCTGGAGGTATATTTATATTGAGTCCAATATGTTTTGCACTTTTCTTAGTACCAAAAATTAGAAAGAAAATAAATAAAGAACTATTTTTTATTATAATAATGTTAGCGTTAGTTGGATTAATAATATGTATATTAGATATTATACTTGGTGGAAATTCACAAAGATATGCTGCAGATTATGCATGGATGTTTTTATTTGCCGCTATGATGACAATTATGGCTATATATCAGATAGTAAAAAGTGAAAAAATAAAACATTATATATACAAAATAACACTTGTAGTGGTAGTATTTAGTGGAATAATAAACTTTTTATTAGGAGGAATTCAATCAGAGGATAATTATTTAAAAGCATATTATCCTGAACAGTATTATGGAATAAGATATGGAATATCATTCTGGGAATAGGAGAAAAGATGAAAGAGTTATTATATAAATTATTTATAGAAGAAACAAAAGACATAAAATTGCAATTCTTTAGATATTTATTTGTTGGAGGATTTGCAGCAGTAGTAAATATAGGGTTATTATTTATATTAACAAATTTCTTACATATACACTATCTTATATCAAATTCTATAGGATTTATAGGAGGATTAATAACAAATTATATATTAAGTAAAAAATTAATATTTAAAACAGAAAAAAGTTTTAATAAGATTGCAGAATTTGTAATCTATGCTATAATAGGAATTGTAGGATTAGTATTAGATACTTTATTTATGCATTTGTTTACAGAAACAATAGGATTTTATTATATGCTTAGCAAGATAATATCAACAGCTCTAGTGTTTATATGGAATTTTACAGGAAGAAAACTATTATATATAATAATAGAAAAAATTAAATAAGGAGAGGAATAATGGAAAAAAAGAAAGTAATAATTATTGGTGCAGGACCAGCAGGATTAACAGCTGGATATGAATTATTAAAAGAAAAAGATAAGTATGATGTAACAATATTAGAAGAAACGCAAGAAATTGGAGGAATATCTAGAACTGTAAAATATAATGGAAAAAGAATGGATATTGGAGGACATAGATTTTTCTCAAAAGATGAAAGAATAATGAACTTTTGGAAAGAATTAATGCCTTTACAAGGAGTTAATTCTTTTGACGATGAAAAGCTTGGAAGGGAGAAACCTTTAGAAAAAGGAGGTCCAGATCCAAATAAAGAAGATAGAGTAATGTTAATAAGAAATAGAGTATCAAGAATTTATTACTTAAAAAAGTTTTTCGATTATCCAGTAACTCTAAAATTTGATACATTAAAAAATATGGGATTTATAAGAACTATGAAAGCAGGTTTTAGTTATCTTAAATCTGTAATGGTAAAAAAAGAAGAAACTTCTCTTGAAAATTTCTATATAAACAGATTTGGAAAAGTATTATATGGTATGTTTTTTGAAAAGTATACTGAGAAATTATGGGGAAGACATCCATCAGAAATATCTGCTGATTGGGGAGCTCAAAGAGTTAAAGGATTATCAATAATGGCAGTATTAAAAGATATGTTCAGAAAAGTATTTGGCAGTAAAAATAATAAGAATGTAGAAACATCATTAATCGAGCAGTTCTGGTATCCAAAATTAGGGCCAGGTCAATTATGGGAAACATTAGCACAAGAAGTAGAAAAAATGGGTGGAACTATAAAAAAAGGATATTTAGTAAAAAATATAAATATAAAAGATGGAAAAATAGAATCTTTAACATGCATTGTAGATAATAAAGAAATTAATATTGATGGAGACATATTTATATCATCAATGCCTCTTAAGGATTTAGTAGAAGGATTACGCGGGGAAGAAATACCAAAAGACATAATAGAAATAGGAACAGGACTTCCTTATAGAGATTTTGTTACAGCAGGAATATTAGTAGATAAATTAAACTTAGAAAATAAAACAAAAATAAAAACATTAGGAAATATTGTTCCAGATTGCTGGATATATGTACAAGAACCAGATGTAAAAATGGGAAGAATACAAATTTTCAACAACTGGTCACCTTATTTATTAGAAGATCCAGAACATACTGTATGGATAGGAGTTGAATACTTCTTTACAGAAGGTGATGAATATTGGAATATGTCAGAAAAAGAATTTATAGATTTTGCAGCTGGTGAATTAGAAAAAATGGGAATTATTAAGAAGTCTGATGTAAAAGATTCACATAGAGAAAAAGTTAAAAAAGCATATCCTGCATATTTTGATACATATAGTAGAATCGATGAGTTAATAGCATATTTAAATAAATTTGATAATTTATATTGCGTAGGAAGAAACGGACAACACAGATATAATAATATGGATCATTCTACTATGACTGCAATGGAAGCAGCACATAACATTATAAATGGAATAAAAGATAAAAGTAATGTATGGAATGTAAATACAGATAAAGAATATCATGAAGAAAAAAGTAAATAAAGAAGGAGGAGTGAAAATTTTCACTCCTTAAATTTCGACCAAAATAACATCATCACCAATACATTTTATCTTTTCCCAAGGAATAATAATATCATTACTAGATGAAAAAATATTTAATACTTTATTACTTCCTGGAACAATAATAGAAGTAATGGTTCCAGATTCAAGATTGGCAGTAACATCTTGAACGAAGCCTAGTCTTTTACCATCAGTTATATTTATAACTTCTTTATGTTTAAAATCTAAACCTTTAGCTCCCATATGAACCTCCATTCAAAGAATGAACAGTATTATAATTATTTTTCTTTTGATAACAGTATAGTGTATGAGAAGAAAATAAAAAATATTCACTATTATTATTAATTATTTGCTGTGACTAAATGTTGCAGAAAAAACTAAGAGAATATAAAAACTTAATATATTATTTTATCGGTCTCACATACTTCGTAAGTATTAGCATACGATGTACAACTACCTCGACTGTCAAAAATAATATATTAATTTTTTCTTACTAACTCTAGATGTAGGGGGCGAACAGTGTTCGCCTGATGCTTAAAAGAAATTTCTTAAAAATATTGAATATATTAACTATTGTAAATAAAATATAAATTAAATTATTAAAAAGGACTAAATGGCAAAAAATTCTTGTAAAAAAAGTGTAAAAAAATGTTGACACAGTAAAGTAATTATGTTATTATAATCAAGAACGCAAAACGAGGTAAAAAGTCAATAAAAAATAGTAAAAAAAAGATTGAAAAAAATTAAAAAAAGATGTTGACTTTTGAAAAACAACATAGTATAATAAGTAGCGTTGAA
>CALXBW010000006.1 GCA_944386645.1 uncultured Clostridia bacterium
TTCTACAAACTCTAATCCTTCTGGTATATCATCTTTTATACTTTCTGCATATCCTGCTATACTTCCTTCATTATATACTCTTATTGTATACTCTACTAAATCTCCATTTGATGTTACTACTGGGTCTTTTGTATGATTATATGTTACTTTATTTCCACTCACAGTTACTTGCGGTACCCTATTTGTTATACTACTTTCATTTAATCCAGTTATAAACTTTCTTAATGCTAAATCAAAATATTTTACTACTATATATTCTTTATCTATATCATCTTCTCCGTCTAGCCCATTTCCTGGCACAGAATCTATATCTTCTATTTCTTCTCCATCTGCATTTGCGTCATCATTTATTTCTGCAGTATTTATTAATGTCCTTTTTGATGTATTTGGTTCTGTTACTTTAAACACAACTTTTACATCTTTATATGATAATGTTTCCTTTGTTCCTCCAAATGCATTTATTATATTGTCTTCACCTTTTTCTTTTGATAAATAATCTGTTGTTATACTATTTCCTGTCTTTACCCATCCATATTGTTTATTTATTTCATTATCTTCTACAAACTCTAATCCTTCTGGTATATCATCTTTTATACTTTCTGCATATCCTGCTATACTTCCTTCATTATATACTCTTATTGTATACTCTACTAAATCTCCATTTGATGTTACTACTGGGTCTTTTGTATGATTATATGTTACTTTATTTCCACTCACAGTTACTTGCGGTACCCTATTTGTTATACTACTTCCATTTAATCCAGTTATAAATTTTCTTAATGCTAAATCAAAATTATAATCTATACTATTTTCTTGCTCATAAGTTATTAATTTATCTGTTAGTTTTACTAAAGGCTGTTGTGATGTGTCTCCTTCCACAACTCCTAATATAGCCTCTGTTTTATAGTATTCACAATTTATTTTTAACTTTAATCCTGTTACACCATTTCCTTTAGGTACTGATATATAGAAATTTTCTCCTACTAAATCTGCTATTGTCTTTCCTGATTCTACATTTACTTTGTCTCCTGAGTTATTTTCTTTTAATAAACTATAATTATTTATTGTCTTATTACTCTGGTCTACTACTTGAGTACTTATATTATATGGTAACTCTGATTTTTTTTCTATCTTAAATGGTCCTACTATTACATTACTACTTGTATATTCTGTTTTTAATTTATTTTGTACTAAATTTATTGGAGCTGATAATTCTCTTACATCTCCACTTCCATATTTGTTTGCATTTATCATAGCATTATTTATTAAATACTTATATAGTGTTTGTGCATCATCTTGTCTTCCTGAATCCATATCATAACCATTATAATTTGCAGTATTATTTTTTTCACTTATTTGTATTGCAGGTAAACTCTCTCCCATATCATATTTACTATCTCCTGCATTTGTAAAATGCCATATTGCTAATTGTTGTACTACTTCCAAATCTGAATCTGTTAAATTAATTTGGTCAAGTGTAAATGGTGGTATTAATGAAGTATCATTTAACTGTTCTGCAAATGCATTTTTTAATAATATCTCCCTTTTTTGTGTTGAATTTTCACTTTTTGGTAAATATATATTATCAAGTAACCACAAAAGTGCATTATAATTTGTATATGTAATATTTTTTGCCTCACCATTAACTTGTATTTGTTTAGTTATATTTGTATCTGTTGGCAAACTACTTAAATAGTTACTAGGTATATTTGATTTTTCTTTTAAATTATATGTAAATGTGTATGTTAGTCTTGTTGTCGGTTCTGTTATTGTTCCTCCAAATCCAGGTCCTGCCCTTATACAATATATGTCATTATTAAAATTTTTTACATTATTTAAATACTCTACTACTTTAAATACATCAATATTTTTTACTTTATATGCATAACCATCTTCACGTAATTGTACAATTCCCAATTCCTGTTTTGAAACTGAAAATATTTTTAACTGAAAAATTAAAATAAAAAATATTATTAAAAATGTAATTATTTTCTTTTTTCTCATATCTAAACCTCTTAATTAAACTTCAATTATATTCTACTATTTTATATAATTAAGTCAATATTAATATAATCATAATAATCGTATATACTTACGGATAGCATTTTTATATGTTTTTTTTCATTTTTCATTCTTTTTTATTACAAAGTTTTATTATTTTACAAATTTCTTTAGGGAAATGTTATATGCGACTGAAGTCACAATTAATAGTGAATGATGAATGGTAATATCTTTTACTTAATACAAAAAAGATGACTAATCTTTAATCCTAGTCATCTTTTCTAATTATATTTTATAAAACATATCTTTTAATTAATACAACTCCACCAGCTATTGTGATTAATACTATTCCTATTAATGTAAAATATATTCTATTTTGTCCTGTTTTTATTGATAGTGCTACTGGTGCATCATCTATATCATCTTCCCCATCTACTTGATTATTTGGTGTTGAATCTATATCATGTGCTCCTTTATCATTATAGTCTTCACTTATTTCTGCTATATTTATTTTCACTCCCATATTATCTGGATCATTCTTCCATGTTAATATTACTTTTACTTCTGCTGTTTCTCCTGGTTGTAATAATGTATTTTCAAGTTGTCTTGTTACTATTTTATCTCCTGATACTGTCCAATTTGGATTATCTTCTTGCATAAACTCTAATCCTTCTGGTATATAATCACTTATCTCTTTTGCATATCCTGCTATTTGTCCTTCATTTGTTATTTTTATTGTATATTCAAATTTTACTGTTATATTATTTAAATTCTTTCTATCTAAATCCACTTTTACTACTGGCTCTGGTTGCTCTAATCCTGTATGTCCTGTATCTTGCTCTGTTGTTACTCCATTTTCTGTTATAAATACTTTACTTACCCATTTTAATAATGATAAATCAAAATATTGTACTCTTACATATTCTTTGTCTATATCATCTTCTCCTTCTATTCCATTTCCTGGAGTTGAATCTATATCTGGTGTATCATATTCGTTGCTATCATCATTTATTTCTGCTGTATTTATTAATATTCTATCTGATGGTAGCATTTTCTCTGTTACTCTAAATGCTACTTTTACATCTTTGTATGCTGGCTCTTCCATTGTATCTCTATCAAATCCTGGTATTATATTATCTACTGCTCTATCCTCTGATAAATAATCTGTTGTTATTGTCATTCCATCTTCTGATAATACCCATCCATATTGTTTATTTATTTCATTATCTGGTAAGAATTCTAATCCTTGTGGTACATCATCTCTTATACTCTCTGCATAACCATCTGCACTACCTTCATTATATACTCTTATTGTATATACAACTATATCTGAATTTGCTACTACCACAGGTTCTTTTGTATGATTATATGTTATATTTCCTTCATCATCTATTGTAATTTGTGGTACTCTATTTGTTATTTCTTGGTCATTTACCGCAGTTATGAATTTCCTTAATGCTAAATCAAATGATACTAGTTTAACATATTCTTTATCTATATCATCTTCTCCATCTACTCCATTTCCTGGTGTTGAATCTATATCCTCTGTTGGATTTCCATTTTCATCTGTATCATCACTAATTTCAGCTGTATTAACCAAAATATTTTCTGAAGTATTTGGTTCTATTACTCTAAATACTATTTTCAAATCTCTATATGCTGGTTCTTCCATAGTTGTATTATCAAAAGCTGGTATTAAATTATTTGAACCATTTTCCCTTGCTAAATAATCTGTTGTTATTTTTGTTCCATCTTCTGATAATTTCCATCTATATTGAATATTAGTTTCATTATCTTCTACAAATTCTAATCCTACTGGTACATCATCTGTTACTTCAGAAGCAAAACCACTTATTGAACCTTCATTATATACCCTTAATGTATACTCTACTAAATCTCCATTTGAAACAGCTACAGGATCTTTTTTATGCTCATATGTAATATTTCCTTCATCATCTATTACAACTTGAGGTACTCTATCTGTTACTTGCTCATCATTTACAGCTGTTATGAATTTTCTTAATGCTAAATCAAAATATTTTAGTTTTACATATTCATAATCAATATCATCTTCTCCATCTACTCCATTTCCTGGAGTTGAATCTATATCTTCTGTTGGATTTCCATTTTTATCTGCATCTTCACTTATTTCAGCTGTATTTTTTAATATATTAGTAGATGTGTTTGGTTCTATTATTTGAAGTGCTATTTTAACATCTTTATATGCGGGTGTATTCATTGTGTCTTTATCAAAAGCTTCTATTATATTATTTTCATCTCTTTCATAAGATAAATAATCTGTTGTAACATAGCTTTCATCTTCTGATAATTTCCATCTATACTCAACATTTATTTCATTATCTATTAAAAATTTAGTTCCTGCTGGAATATCATCTTTTATTTCATTTGCATAACCTGATGTTGGTCCTTCATTATACACTCTTATTGTATATATCACTATATCACCATTTTGAACAGATACAGGTGTTTTTGTATGAGTATAAGTTATTTTTCCTGTACTATCAACAGTAACTTGAGGTACTCTATTTGTTATTTCTTTATCATTTACACCTGTTATAAATTTTCTAAGTGCTAAATCAAAAGGTTTTAATACTAAATATTCCTTATCAATATCATCTTCTCCATCTACTCCATTTCCTGGAGTTGAATCTATGTCTTCTATTGGATTTCCATTTTCATCTGAGTCATCATTTATTTCTGCTGTATTTATAAGTGTTCTATCAGAAGAATTTGGTTCTATTACTTTAAAAGCAACTTTTACATCTCTATAATCAGGTGTATCCATAGTTTCACTATCAAATGGTTTTAATAAATTTGTTTTGTTATCATCTTTTTGTAGATAATTTGTAACTATTGATTTTCCATCTTCTGACAATCTCCAACCATATTCTATATTTGTTTCATTATCTGGTAAAAATTCAAGGCCCTCAGGAATATCATCTTTTATTTCATTTGCATATCCTGCAACTTTTCCTTCATTATATATTCTTAAAGTATAAGTAACAATATCTCCTGACTCAACTTCAATTGGTGTTTTCTTATGATTATAAGTTATTTTTCCAGTTTTACTATCTATTGTAACTTGAGGTACTCTATCTGTTACTTGATTATCATTTACACCAGTTATAAATTTTCTTAATGCTAAATCAAAATTATAATTTATTCCAGCAACCTGTTCTACTTCTTGAGGTTTCTTTTCAATAATGACAACTGGTTGTTCTGAATTAGGTGAACTGCTTACTGTCCAGAAAACTGCTTCAGATTCATAATAAGATACTTTTAATTTCAATTTAATTTCTGTTATTCCTGAATCTTGTCCCACTGCTATAAAAAAATCTTGTCCAATAATATCAGTTATCTTTTTTCCCTCTTCTGCAGTGATCAAATCACCATTTGAATCTTTTATATATAAAGTATAATCAGATATATTTTCATCATTTTCATTAACTACATTTGCTTCTAATGAATAAGGTAAATCTGATAATTTATCTATTCTAAATGGTCCTACTACAAAATTATTATCTATATATTGAGTTGTTAAAGTATTATTTGCTAATTGTACTGGTTTAGTCAAATGTCTATCATCACCTTTTCCATATGATGATGCATTTAACATTGCTTGATTAATTAAGTATGAATATAATGCTTGAGCATCTTCTTGTCTATATGAATCCATATCATATCCATCATAATTAGTTGTACTATCTTTCTCACTGATTTGTATTGCAGGTAATGTTTCTCCAACATCATATTCATTATCACCTGCATTTGTAAAATGCCATATTGCTAATTGTTGTACTACTTCTATATCTGAATCAGTCAAATTAACTTGGCTTATATCAAATGGCGGATATAATTCATCATCTTCTAATTTATCTTTAAAAACAGCTTTTAAAAGATTGTCTCTCATCTCTTGTCTTGCTGTTTCATCTTCATATTTTGGTAAGTATATATTATCTACCAACCATAAAACAGCATTATAATTACTATATGTTACTTCTTTTGTTTCTCCATCAACTTCTATTTCTTTTGTTATATCAGTATCAGAAGGTAATACATTTTTATAATTATCAGGTATATCACCAACATTTTTTAAATCGTATGAAATATCATATGTTCTACGTTGCAATGGATCAGTAATTGTTCCACCAAAACCAGGTCCACCTTTTATACAATAAATATTATTTTCAAAACTTTTTGAATCATTTATGTATTCAACAATTTTAAAAATATCTAGTAATCTTTCACTACCTGTTCCTCCTACTTTAATTTTATAAGAATAACCATCTTCTCTTAATTGAACTATTCCAAGTTCATGCGTTACTGCAGCAAATATTGAATTTTGGAAAAACATAGTTATTATAAAAATAATTAATACAACTAGAAAACCTTTTACTTTACTCATATTATACTCTTTCCTCTCTCTTAAAATACTACATTAATATATATATTTTATATATTTAAGTGTAGTTAGTCAATACAAATAATATCCATTATAATTTACATATTATTCTAACGCATACGGAAACAAATATTATTTGTAATAACAACATACATTTACAATTATATTACATTTTTATTATTTTTTCAATGTTTTATGTAAATTCTTGTTTAAAATCTTTATTTCCGTAAGTTGTAATAGCCACTCAATGATTGCCATAAAATAATTGAGCCAAGAAATAATGTTAATTTATTAATTAGTAGAATATTTTTATATTTTTGTATATTTGAAAAAATTTTTTGTAGAAGCGAACAGTGTTCGCCCGTTCTACGAAGGAATTGCTAAAAATAAAAATAAATAATCATCTTATTTACTTTAAAAAAAATTAAAAACTCATTGACTTTTAATAATTATTTTGCTATTATATTGATTGTAATTAATTTATGCGAAAGTAGCTCAGTTGGTAGAGTGCAACCTTGCCAAGGTTGATGTCGCGAGTTCGAGCCTCGTCTTTCGCTCCATTTTTTGTAACACAAATTATATATATGAATATTATATTATATATAATTTATATGGCGCCATGGCCAAGTGGTAAGGCACGAGTCTGCAAAACTCTTATCCTCAGTTCGATTCTGAGTGGCGCCTCCAAATGTGCGACTTTCAGTCGCAGTGAATAATTAATAGTGAATGATGAATAGTGAATAGTTTTTAATTGCCTTTAAGAGCACATTTGTACTATTCACTATTCATTAATAATAAAAATAACTATAGAAATCTTTGATTTCTATAGTTATTTTTATTATTAGTTTATGTACTCTTCCATATACCTACTCATATTAAATAAAATATCTTTATAATAATAAGATATATCTTTCCTCTCAACATTTCTATTACATAAAATATCCACTCTTTCAATTTCATCATTGTCTATACTAACAATTAATTCTCCTATTTTTTCATCTTGTTTTACTGGTGCTTTTATTTTATCTATACAATTAATTTCTATTTTTAAATCTTTTACCTTTTCTTTTTTTATAGGATATACATCATATTTTATATCACTTAATTTTATTTCTAAAAAATCTTCTTTACCTTTTTCTACATTAACTATATGCTCATTTTTCCAATTCTCGAAATTCTTATATATAACATCTTCTAAATTATATCTTTCAAAATTTTTATATGTATATTCAATTAAACTAATACTATCTTTTGTTCTAAATTTTTTAGTATCTGCACCTAGAACAACGCAAATAACTGAAAAATCATTTCTTGTAATAGATGTTACCAAGCATCTACCTGCATTATTAGTAAAACCAGTTTTTACACCATTTACTCCATTTAATACTCCTAATAATTCATTAGTATTATTTATACTTTTTGGAATACCATTAATATTAATACTACATTGTTTAGTATTTACTATTTTAGAAAATGTTTTATTATTCATAGCATAATTTGTAAGTAGTGCTAATTCATATGCTGTTGTATAGTGTTCAGGATTATCAAGTCCATGTGGTGTAACAAAATGTGTATTAACTAAATTTAGTTCCTTTGCTTTTTCATTCATCATACTAGCAAACCCTTCAACACTGCCACCCAAATATTCAGCTATCTGCACAGCAGCATCATTACCTGAACGCAACATCAAACCATATAATAAATCATTTAAACTTAATTTATCACCTGTTTTTAAACCTAATACTGAGCCACCAATAGATGCAGCTTTTTTTGATACTTCTACAGTATCATTTAACTTACCACTTTCTATAGTTAAAATAGCTGTCATTATTTTAGTTGTTGAAGCCATTGCTCTTTTGCTAAATGCATTTTTTTCAAATAACACAGCACCTGTTTTTCTATCTAATACTATAGCAGCTCTAGAATTTAATACTGGATCATTTGAACTTTCAGTACTACTTGTAATATATTCATTCCATATTTCACTAAAATCTATATTCTCTGAATCTTCTTCATCTGCTTTTACATATCCACATATAGATAAAAATACAATAAGAGTTAATATTAGTATTTTTTTCAGATTATTTATCATTTTCATTTTCAATCCTTTCTACTTATATTACTCTTTAATTCTATTCTATTTTACTTTTATCTATACATACAAAAAAGAATAAAGCTTCAAATATGAAACTTTATTCCTTTTTTATTTTTTATGGTCTTAATACCACAAGTCCATTTGATAGAATAGATGGTATCCAACCCAAATAGAAATTAGTTGCGTAGCCTAAAGGACGCGATTTACCATATGAAAATGCATCCCCTCCCATTTGAGCGTATTTGAAACGATGACTATAACTGTTTTTCACAGTTTTGGACGTATTTCCAAAAATGGATAATCCAAAAAATTCTCTGGCCCCTGTTTTTTCCAATTTGTTTTTTGGATCTTTCCCATCTCTATAATGACCCGTTCTTGACGCGTCACCATCTATTTCTTCTTCATAAATAATGTTATCTTTTAATAACCTTAATAACAAAAGGAAATAATCTGATATATCAGCCAGCTCACTTACTCCTTTCATGTAATTACTTGATAATTTTTCCCATGTTTCAAATGCCAAATTATATGGCGGCTCAGCCCCATCTATAAATTGTATATTATTGGCATCTAACAGAGAAGCTTCTTTAGATGAAATAAATAAGTAAGGCTTCCGATTTAATCCTTTCATGTCATTTGGAACCATTTTTCTTTTTAAAATGTCTTTTTGCACAAATCTTTTAAATCTTTGAGGAATATCCATTAATGTTAAATCGGATAAATCAACCAGCATAAATTCGTCTCTGCCATATATCTTCGTAAAAAAATATGGAGAATCTTTTTTAGTATAGAGTTCATCTATCCAAGTTGGTAAAACAACACCAGCATTTGATTTTAATTTATAGACTTCTTTAATTCTCATAATGTTTCCTCCTTGCTGTAAAATAAGAAATCTTTATAATATTACTCAACATAATATATTATACCATAATTATGCCTTTTTTCAACATAAATCTACATAAAAAATATCATTATTAAACAAAAGTTTAATAATGATATTTTTTATTTTATTTTGTTAAATATTTTTCCATTGCAAGAAAAACATTTCCTGCAGAATTTCTGAATTCATCAGAATATATTAATATTTTATCAATAATCCTTACAATTAACAAATAAACTAAAATATCAATTATTATTTGTATGAAACTTATTTCATTTAAAAATAAATAACATACAGTGTCAAAAATTACAAGTACACCTCCAAAAAGCCAATACGAAATTTCCATTAATTTGTTTTCGAAAATCTGCATTTTATTTTTGGTATTCCAAAAATAAATGTAAAGCAACATCAAATTTGCCATTATCAAAACCGTAACAAAATCAATCATAAATGTTGTCATTAAATAATTTAACATTAATGACGTTCCTATTATTAGGGCTATTCCCAATATATTAAATACTGGATCCATTAATTCATCAGAATATTTCACTCCAATGAACATACTGGCAAATGTAATCATTACACCTGCAATAAAATTCCCCAGATATGGAGTTACCTCCATATAGTACATTGCAATTAGCATTATTGCTATTGCAATCATTCCCACATGTAACGCGTAAATAGAATGTTCTCGGCTCATTGCCCGTCTTGAAGTAATCATTCGATTATTCCCCCTAAATAAATTTTTTAACATATATATTTTATCATATTATGTAAATTAGTGCAATACAATCTCCGAAAAAAGTATAAATTTTCAAATAAAATATAATAGAAAAATCAAATGTACTTTTTACGTAGTAACAATTCGTGGGGACCAGCAAGCTTACAGTCTGTTTTACAGACTGTGCGATGCTGGGAGTTACAAGTAAAAAGTACATTTGATTTTTCGTGCTTAATTTACAATAACCTTATCTTCCTAAAAACATTTGAACATATATCTTACCATATTTCTCACTATCTACAACTGCTATACCTGTATAATTATAGCTATTATTTATTATATTTTTCTTATGATTCTCAGAACCTAGCCATGCCTCAACAGCCTTTTGGTTTGAAGAATTTCCAGCAATATTTTCTCCTGCAACTTTATACTCTATATTATTACTTTTCAACATATCAAATGGTGAGCCATAAGTTGGTGAATTATGAGAAAAGTAATCTTTTTCTACCATTTCATTTGCTTTTATCCTACAAATATTCTGTAAGTCATCATCAATCTCAAGCTTAGCTAGTCCAGCATCTTCACGACTTTTATTTATTAAATCGAAAACCTCTTTTTCATCTTGTGTAAGCTCTGAACTTATCTGCTTATCACTTACAACAACATTAACTTTTTCTTCCTCAAAATTTTCAGCCAAAGTATTTTCAGCACTAACTTCTTGTTCTTGAACATTTTCTTCATTATCTACTTGTTCACTACTTTCTGTATTATCTACTTGAGCATTAACAGCATTATTTGGATAAATAGGTTTAATATAATCAACATGAACAGTACCTATAATATCATTATCAGTTTGTACAACATACCAATCACCTATTTTGGCAAAAATTCTTATATAATCATCTTTATGTACTTTAGAAATAATTTTATATGTCATACCAGGACCTTGTCTTACATTTAACACATTAGCAGTAACAATTCCTGTTGCAAAATCAACCTCTTCATAATTTTTCATACCAAATGAAGTACTAAAATAGCTCCACAACCCCAAAATTAAAACAGTGATACTTAAAATAAATCTCTTTTTCTTTTGAACAATTTTTTCTAACATTATTAAAACCTCCTAATAATTAATATGTTAATTATTCCCAGTTTTTTTTGTTTTATACATAAAATTTAGAAAAAATTTTTATTTTTTTGACTGTTGATATTTTGACACAATTTAAATATAATGGATTAATCCTTTTTCTTAAAAGGAGAAAGGAGGTTTACATATGAATGACTTTATAGATTTGCTAAAGCTTTATCTTATTTATTTAATTATAAAAAATTTAAAGTAAAAGCAAAAAATACCAGATGTGTGATATCTGGTATTTTTATTTGTTTACATATTAAATGACTTTATTGCATATGCTATATTTATTATATAGCATATTTTACCATATGTCAATTAAATTTTTATTAGTTTTATTCCTAAATATTGCTATTTGTTACAATTTACGGCATAAGAATTTGATATAATAATATTGAATAAATTTTGAATGCGATTGGAGATGTTTATAGAATTTGTTATATAATTTAATGAGGAATGTTCATGGGCAAAATCTTTGATTTCTATAGATTTTTTAGTCTCATACATCTAAAGTAATTGAATATCTACTAACTGCGTTGTCTAGCTCACTTTGTCTTGTATCCTCACTTCCAGAATATGATTTTAATATTCTTACATTTGCAAAAACTAATCCATTAATAACAGCTTTTTCATCATAAAATTTAGTAAAATTAAAATCATAATATTTAGTTTCACCTGGATAAATAACAATTGGTTCTAATAAAAAGTCTGTCCTTTTTCTTTTACCATAGTCTGTATCTAGATAAATCTCATCAGTGGTTGAAAAATCTTCTAGTACAATAACATTTTCGGTCTTATTTCTTATAGTAAGTGAATATGTTAAATATTCATATTCCACTTTAAGATCAGTAACATTAATTTTTATATAATCATCTTCATACATTCTATCCATACTTTCATTTTTAATATATCCTTTTATAGATAATTTTAAATCATCTGTTCCATTATCTATAATAACTACAGTTTCCTCATATGTTTCTAGTACTTCATTAGTTAAACCAGATGCCATAATATCATTTAAAATAGTAACAGTATAAATATAAGTTCCATCTTTATTAGAAAAATTTTGAATATTATATATTTTCTTAGTATCAAAAACAGAATCTATATATTCTTTAAAATTATCAATATTATCAGAAAATACATTTTTTTTACACTCATCTGTTAACAAATTAAATGCATTTTCGTAGTCTTTTGCATTACAGAAATCCACATATTTTTCAATTAATTGTTCAATTGGACTCTGAAGCTTAGTTGGTACAACTGAATCATCCATTACTGCAGTATGTGGACTATATGTAGTTTTTGGAATCTCTGGCTCACTTGTATTTTCTAAATATTTATTTACAATAATAATACCAATCCATGCAACAATTATAACTATTAATTTAATTTTATTTCTTCTAAAAAAATCTCTAATTTTTAATCTAAAATCAGTTATAGTCATACACATACTCCTTTATTAAACTTGGAAAGATATTTCAAAATCATTAAAATCATTTTCATGTAATACAAATCTTTGTTGAATAGATGGATTATTTGTTTCAATTTCACTACTAATTAATACACTAACAATATAATATTCACCTTGTCTTTCAATACTTTTATACTCCAATCTCATAAATTGAGGATATTTATTTTTAACATATTGTTCAAATTCATCTTGTGTTTTAAAATATTGTTCTTTAAAATCTGGATATAATAAATCATATGCAGATTTATAATCACTACTTTCAATATAGCTTAGGAAAGTATGAATATATGTATACATTCTATCTTCTTCACCCATACTCTTTAAATCTTTTAATTGCTCATCTGCCATCTCCTCATCTGAAACAACAACATCTTCCTGTTCTTGTTCCTGCGCAATTCTTTGCTCTAAATAATCTTGGTATTGTTGTTCAATACTTTTATTATGAATACTAGGAGATAATATTTTATTAGCATATAGTGCAATATTACATACTAATAATGTCAACATAGCAATAGTTAATAATATAGTGGTTTTATTTTTCATATTTATTACCTCCTATCTAATAATTACAAGTGGTGTATCCATAAAATCTTTATTTCCCATATATACTGTAAATTCTAAAATACTTCCATCATTATATGTTATTTTAATTTTAAAATGTGAGTATTCTTCTTCATATACAAATGAACCTTCTTCTATTTCTACTTTTGTATATTCAATATTATTATTATATATTTGAATTTTATTAATAAAATCTTCAAAATCATCTACTGTAGTAAGTCCGGTTTGCATAGCAATATCATCTTTATTTGTATTAAAATATTGTTCAATTTGTGCTATATTCATACCTTTTGTATCTGTATAGAATTTTTCAAAACCAGACTTAACTAATAATCTAATTTTATCAGTAGCTGTAGTAGTTAAAAGCTCACCTGTATAATTACTTAACAATTCAGTTTCATTTTCTATTTGTACTTGATATAGATCTTGTAATTCTTGTTGCTCTTTTTCTTCTTCAGCAATCTTTTCTTCTCCAAAAACTTTAACTCTATCTTCCTGCCAGCGTTGTGATGCATATTGTTCATAATTTAAAGTTTCTATTTTGGGAATTACTAATAAATATATCAAAGCTATTACATTTATAATTATTAATATTATTAAAACTATTTGTAATTTTTTCATTTTTTCTACACCACCTTTACTAATTCCAATACCATTCACTAGAAAATACATTTCCTCCAATATTAACAAGAGGATATGTAGCCCAATCATAAGCATTATATTCACTTTCTGAATTAAAATATAAACTAGGTCCTGGTAACACTCCTTTCTCAGCTACTGGATCTGGTATATTACCAGATAATACTAATCTTGCTAAATTAAGTGCTTCAGGAGTTGCTGGTTGGTAAAATAAACTATCTTTTTGCCAAGTAGGTGCAAATTGGCCATTAGCCCATATAACATCATGTATTGTACTTCCCCATCTTCCAGTATCTACTCTATGTAATATACAATATCCGACTGCTACCATTGCATCTTGTCCTCCTATTTCTGCCTCTGCTCTCATAATTCTTGCTAATTCCTCTACCTCTGAAGCTGAAGCTGATATTACAGGTATATATCCTACAGGACTTATTGGCTTACCTTGTTCATCTGTCATAGTAATTACAATATCGCTTTCAGTTGTTACACCCATTTTTTCACCTTTACTTATTCTGTCACCTGTTTTTATAGATGAATCTACACTAAAACCTGTAATTGTAATTGTTTTTCCTTCTGCACCTGATGAAGAAATTTTTATTTTTATAGTATTTGAAGTAACATTCACAACCTTACCTGATGCAGGAGAAAATACATCAGCCCCTGTCTCAAATCCATCTTGTGCCTCTGCATCTTTATGATGAAGTATAATTTGCATTCTATCTTCACTAATTTCAGTTCCACCTACATCATCTTTAAATATATTATCTAATGGAGGTTTTTTATATGAAGAATTTCCCCCACTTCCTTGATATTGATATTCTGATCCACCATATTCCAAATTTCTATCATCATTATATTGCTTAATTTTGTCTGGATCTGTTATAACATATTCATCTGTAAATTTAACAAAATTACGTTTATTTAAATATCTTTTTAAATCTCTTAAAATTAATTGAGCATCTTCACTATGTACAGTCTCAAGCATTGTTATAGAATATCTCATCATTTTCCAGTCTATGCTATATTCTTCATCAGACACACCAGTTAGACCATCTGCAATTTTATATTTATTTTTCAAAAGGTCGTCCATTTTCTTTCCTTCATAATTACTTCCTGAAGGTGTTGTTGCATTTGTATCATCAGATGACTCTTCCTCTTCTGATGAATCTGAAGAAAAATCAAATATGCCATCATCTTCTTCACCTTCTGAATATGCAGCATTTCCATCACCAACTATTTTTGGCTCTTTTATTTGATGTATCATTCCATCTTTAATTTCTTCAATGTCAAACATTTCATATTTACCTTTATCTGTAATCTCTTTTTCTGTTTGTATATAAGCATCTTTAAAATCTAAATCTCTAAACCAGTGGTCACCAACTGCTCTTATATATGGCACATATGTAATCTTTGTGTTATTTTCTTGATATTCTATAGCTCTATTTATATCTGCCATATTAATTCCATATTGCTGTTTAACTAATGTATCTGCATCTTGATTTTGCTGTTCTGGTGGTAATGAATCAATCCAATCTTGCATTGCTTCTGTTTGCTCTTCAATAAAATCTTTAGCATATTCCATACCATCTGGATCACCATCTGCTTTCGTAACATAAAGTCCTCTATATTTTAATCTAACAGTGGTACTAACCTTTTTAAATTTTACATATACTTTTGTATCAAACTCATCTCCAACTGCAACCTCATATGCAAAATCTGGTGCCATAGTTCCAGTATGTAGTGCTAACAGAAACTCAATAGGCTTTCCATATCTACCCATCCACCCATCAAGATTATATTGATATATATCTACAGAATTTTCATCATTTTTCTTAGTTTGTATATGTACTTCCATAAGTCTTTTCTTTCTATCAATACTAACAGAATCTGCATCTATTAATTTTTCATTTAATACAATCATTCCATCTCCCCAAGAAGAATCTAAATCCTTATCATCAAACCCATCTAAGACATCATCAATTATATCAGAAAGGTTCCAACTGTCATTTGCAATAAGGTATGTTTTATTTTCAGCTGTTAAGTAGGCAAGTATATAATTTCTATCACCTTTAATATCTGTTAATTTTCCATTCTCGTCTCTTACAGGTTCTCCAAATCCATAACCTTGTATACTATATCCCATATTTTCTAAATATTTTGCTACATTTAATATATCTTCGTCTTTTACTTTTGTCTTTGCCTCTCCAACAACAGTTCCCCATACCGTTGACCATATATCATCTGCAAGCTCTATTACTCTTCCTCTTACCATATCAGGCATGGTTAAGAAAAATGATATAATACCAATCAAAAATGCTATTACAGCTACAATTGCAATAACTGCTATTATAACCTTAAGCCCAACTAATCTAATTCCAGTTGTAGCAGCTCTTCCAACTTGCCTTTTTAATGCTGGATTATTTAATACATCTTTTACTTTACTTCCTATCCCAGAATCACTTGACTGTTTTTGTTGTCTATCATTTCCATATACTGATTGTTCAATTTTCTCAGCATCTGGATCTCTATTATCTTGAGCTTGTGCCATATATATTCTCACCACCTTTAACAAAGGGATTAATATTTTGCAATATTAAATATTAATCCCCCATTTTATTATTAATTAATTTTCATCATCTTCCTCTTTCTTTTTATTATCTTTTTCCCTTTCATCTGCTTGTTTATTCATATTGTGAATATTATTAATATTTGCTCTTTCCATATTTACATTTCTTCTTTGAACATCTGCATTATCTTCTCTATTTTTTTGTTCTCTTCTCTTATTTTCATTCTTTATTCTATTCAAAGTATTTTGTAATTCTTGATTTGGATCTTCATATCCATTATCAGCATAAATTTGTGGCATTGATTTTAATGCTTTTGCATATACTTGAGCATCTTTATTTTTTATATCTTTTATATTGCTCTCATCCATTTTCATTATTCTTTGAGTTTCTTTATCCATTTGAGCATCTGAGAAATTATTTGCACTTTTATAGTTATTATATGCACTAGATAGATTTCTCTCTTTATGCTTCATATATTGCTCTTTAAAAGGTTTTTTTACAACATCATATGCTTGACCAGCTTTTTCTGCTGTATATTCTCCTACTTGATATCCAGCAACACCAGCAGCAGCAAGTGAAGCAGGTGTTGCATCTCCTGAAACTCCTTGTGCTGTCATTGCTGTAAATGCCATAGCACCTTTATATGAAGCTGACACATATTTCCCTGCAGCTTTCTTTAGAACTTTTTTGTATCCAGATATTTTCTTCTTTGGCTCATCTTTAATAGCAGTTTGTTCCTGCATTTTTTGATTAAATTTATCTGCTGGTTCTTTAAGAGAATTTGCATCAATAACTCCTGTAGTCATATTAATATTTTGACTTTGCGATGTACCTTGCCCACTACCATTTCCTGTTGGATAAACAATTCCTGATAGTCCTAAGTTTCTTGCAACATTTTTGAATTTATTATTTTCTTCATCATCTACTGAATAAATAACATTATTCCCTTGTCCTAAATTTGGTGAACCTATATTATTGAAACTTGCCATTTGTATATTATTGATATTTGCACCTGCATCTGCTCTTACATTACTTGCTTCAACTGCTGCATTTAAATTATTTACTGCAACAGTAGATTGATTTACTTTAGAAGTATCTACTGGTTGTTGAACAATATTATTTACATTACCAACAGGTTGAGATGCTTTACTTGAACCTCCTGATTTTTTCTCAGTAAGTTTTTTCAAAGCAGACATGGTTCCAACTATTGTTAAAGCAGTTTTCATACCACTACCAGTTGTATCTGAGTTTATTCCAAATATATTCTTTATTATTTTCTCTGCTTCAAATATAAAGAACATTGTAAGTATTACAATAATACCTGCTGCAAGTGTTCCACTGTTATTTACTATATTAATTCCAACACTTATAAATACTAAGTAAATTATACAATGGAATGGTTGTATAAGCACATTTTGCAAAAATTCCTTAACCCAAGTATCTAATGCCTGAGATTTTCCATCACTTATTTTATCTATAGAATAGGTAATTGTTATAATTGGTGAAATTAATATTAAAAATGCAATTGTTATCATACGCTTAATATACATTATTAAAAATATAAATGTTAAAATTATAATTCCCATATACACCAGAGCTGCAGCCCAGCCAGCTATACCTGCATTCCAATTTCCTAATGTTGCTTGCCATATTAAATGTGTAATATAATTATCAAATGCTTCCCCCTTATCATTTAATGCTGCACCGCCTCATACTATATAATACATCAACTAAACTATTATTTACATTTATTACTATAACAATTATATAATGCAATACAAAAACTATTGCCATACTTACAAGCCAATTCCAAAGCATTGATTTATATTTTGCTTTATCTTCTGCAAGTGTTGATGTTGCCATTCTTATACCAACATATATTAGTATACAAAGTAGCATTATAATTGCTATCATTCTTAATGCATAATACCAATTTGCAATACTTTCTCTTAATAATTTTACTGGATTATTATCTCCAGATAAAGTTTTTTGATTGCTTCCTGTTCCAAAAGTATCTCTTTGAAAGAAATTTATATCTGTTATTGCTAATCTATTAAACAAAATTTGATCTGGTGTTACTATATTTACAACTTTACTATCACCTTCCAAGGTACCAGCACTGTTTCCTGTAACTGTAACTAATAATTGTAATGCTGTTCCTATAACTACAACCATCGCTCTCATACCTAATGTAAAAATACCTATAACTCCATCTACCACAGCACCACCTATCGATTCTGCATCTGAACCTAAATTTGATAAACTGTCTGCCATTTCATCTGCAAGATTTGTTTCTTTCCCAGCTTCTGGATGAGAACTTAAGTATTCATCACTTTTTTCCTCATCAGCACTTAAATTCTGATCCTGAATTTGTGTAATACTTTGTTGCGTTATTTCTCCAAGATTTGCTACATTAGACATTGCCATACAATAATCTTTACCTATTAAATTAAAAACCATAACAAATAATAATATCGAAGATATTATTTTTATTTTTAAGTATTTCATCTTATCACCAGACCTCAATATCTTTTATTTTTAATTTTCTTTTAACTTGAACAACGCATAAAATATTTTTTCTCCTTTTGAAAGTGCCATGAAAAATGCTACAGTTATTAAAGGTGCTTTTGTTGCAATTTCTGCTGCTGAAAATATAAATACTATATACATTATTGCATTTACTAATTGCATAAATATTGCACCTAATAATTCTTTAAGCCATATATTATATGCTGATTTTTTATCTATTGAATATGTAATTGTTATAATTGGTGAAATTACTATTAAAAATCCTATTTTTATAAACCTTATAAAATATTTAAAGAAAAATTTAACTTGATAATATGTTAATAAAACTAATGTTATTGTTGAAGTAATTATTGTAATAACACCATCTGCCTTATCACCAATTATTTGATCATATAATTTTGTAGTTAATAATGCCTCAAAATTATCTTTACCTGTAACTTGTGGTAGTAATTTTAATAAAGCATCTGCTATTGCAAAAATAAATGTTAATATATATGGAAGAGCAAATAATATTATTAAACTACCTACCCAATCAAATAACATAGTCTTATATCTTGCCTGTTCTTCTGCTACAGTAGAAATAGCCATTCGAATTCCAACATATATTAAAACTAATAAATTTGCTATAATTGCTATTTGATTTACACTATAGTACCATGTCCTTACATTTTCCTTCATTAGTATATTTGGATTATTAGCTACATTACTACCTACATTTGTATCAAAAAAATTTGCATCAAATAAAGTTATTTTTCCAAGAACCAAGTCTTGAATTGTAAACCACCTAAACTCAGAAACTTCATCTTCATACTCTGATAATTCTCCATCATATCCACCATTATTTGAAATTTCTTGATACGGTCTTACTACAACTGTCATAAGGAAATCAACAGTTTTTGGTATCATAGCTATAAGGCCACAAACAATACTTGTTACAGTTGTAAACATGCTACCAGTTTCTTCTATTGGTTGCTGTTTTCCATTAACAGTAGCTTGTCCTTCTGTAATAGAATTTACATCTTTTATTCCAGCTTGTTCAACATTTGCAAAACTTTCATCTGGAATTTCTGTGCTCCCTGATTGCCCCGTAGAAGTTGACTCATTCTGTTGAGTTGTAGTATTAGTGGTGTTTGTATTATTTGTTAATACACTTGTATCGATTGCATAACTTTTATATGGAAGTAGTGCATTTATCAATATTATAATTACTAAAAATATATTTATAATCTTCTTCATACACACACCTTCCATTTATAAATTATCTTTTATTTTGTTCTCTTTTTCTTATTACATTTAAGTTTGTCTCAACAAACTCAAATTCTTTTCTTGTAGGTCTTATAGCAATAATTGCTGTATCTTCACCTACTTTAAGCAATCCTTCACCTCTACTACAAGTAGTTAAAAAATATGCTTCCCCTTCACTTAATTTAAAAACTTCTTTAATATAATCTATTTCTGATTTATCTTGTGCTAAAAATAATTTTGTATCTGAAGATGTTAAAACAGCTTGGACTTCAGGTTTCTCATAAAAGTCTTGGAATTTTTGTGATACAACTGCTAGAGAAACATTTCTTTTTCTAGCACGTCTTGCCATTGTATTTAAGAAATCGACAGCTTCTGGATATGGTAATAACATCCATGCCTCATCGACTAAAACTCTCTTTTGCGCTGCTTTTGTTCTATCTTCACTATTTTTCTTAACATATTTCTCCCAAATCCATGAAAGCAATATTTGTTGTGCAAGTGGCCTTGCAAATCTTTCCTCCAAATTTGAAATATCCAAATTTATAAACGGTATTCCATCTAATAAATCAAATGTTGATTGTCCATCAAAATAAGCCATCTGTCCATCATATTCTCTAACATATTGTTTCATAACTTTTATTAAATAACTATAATGAAATCTATAATCTTGATTTGTATTTTTTTCTGCATTTGTTAAAATTCTCTTATACCAAGAACCAATTGTAGGCATTTCCTTTTTTGGTCTACCTAAAAATGATCTATTTATAATTGGTCCATCATTTACATACAAACTATTAATATCATTATTAATTCCTCTACTTGTATACTCTTCATAAACAGATTCAGCAATTATTTGTTTTGTAAGCTCATTTACTTCTGTACTTCTTGTACTTCCTCTTGCCATTGTTAATAATGCCTGTGTTACGTCCTCTACTTTATTTTCTATATTTAAAACAACTCTTTCTTTTCCTGTTATTTCATCTCTAACAGTTTCCGGCTCTAAATCAAACAAATTAATTATTGTCTTCGAATTTGGACTTATTGTTACATTTACACCTCCCAATGCCTCTGCAACAACACCATACTCACCTTCTGCATCTAGTGCTAAACTTTCTATTCCCATAAGTACAGAAGATCTAGCTGTTAATGTTTTTATTGTAACACCTTTACCAGCTCCAGACTTTCCAAATATAACCATATTATAATTTGTAAGTGTTGGGCTAAAATTATCAAATAATATTGGTAATCCTGTTTGTCTATTAAATGCTAATGGTATTCCTTTGTCATGACCTACTTCTGATGTAAAAAATGGGAAAACAGTTGACATTGACCTTCTATCAAATGTATGCTTTTTATTTATTTTATTTTCACCATATGGCATATTACTTCTAAAAGCTTCGTCTTGTAATGCCCATGCAGGTTTAACACCTATTAATGTTTTTGACATTTCAGAAGCTAATAATTCTGTATATTTATCTAAATCATCTAAACTATATGCAAATAATGTACATAATATGGAAGACTCAAATAATTTATTAAATCCACTTGCAATTTCATCTCTTAACTCTTCTGCCTCTGCTCTTTTTTGAGCTAATATTCTCTCTCTATTTATATCTCCTCTATCAAGAGCAACAATTCTTTCTGACTCCAATTCATTTATAGTTCTATTCAATTCAGTCTGTGAAGTACTCTCACTAACTGGATTTATAAAAACAGATACATTAACATCACCAAATGTATACATACTTCTCAAAAACTCAGGGAATGTACACATTCTTGGTATTGTACTCACTAACATAGTTCTTGCATATCTTGTAGAACTAGAAACTATTTCCATATGATTTACATTTCCAGCATTAATCCCTGCTGGTGCTATTAAATCTTTCAAATTAGATGCATTTGCACTTAAAAAATCTTCTTTTTTATTTTGTTTTATTGGTTCTATTTGTTCCTTTTTTTTCTTTTTAAACATAACCAAATTCACCTCTTTAATTAATCTTAAGTACTTTTATAGTACATTACTTTTCAGAATTTTTCTTTCTTCCTCTTCTTTTTTTAGGTTCTTCCACATTTTCCTTTGGAATATTCTCATCTCTATTAACTTCTTTTTTTACTTCTTCAATTGTTGCATCATATAATTCTTTATCCATATCATTTTTATATTCATCAATTAAATCAATAGCTTTTTTCTCTAATTGCTTTTTTCTTTTTTCTTTCATCTTCTTTTCTTGTTCAAGTTTTTCATCAGCTGTAACAAGACTCTTTGTAGCAATTTCTACTGCTTTTTCTTCCATTTCTTTATCAAGCATAGCTTTTTTCTTTTCAAGAACATCTTTAGATGTACTATATAAAGCATCATATTGTGCATCTAATGCTTTTGATATTTGTAATAATTCTGAATCATCTCTATTATAAGCAACATATAACAACTCAGCTAATTCTTCTGAATTTAATATTCTACCAGATACTTCACAAGAAGCTAATGATTTAATTATAGATTGAGTTCTTGTATACAATTCTGAAAAACACATATTATCAATTTCTTCTTTAGAATAGTTAGAAACATTTCCTAATTCTGAAGAATAATACGAAATAATAACATATGTCTTTTGTTGCAATACATTTTTGTTCAAACTCATTCTTGCAATATATTCTGAAACATCTGCACCATATTCTAATATATTTACTTTTCTTCTTTCTTCAAATCTTAGTTTTTCTAATAATTGCAAATTTCCACTATCTGATACTTCTCTAATTTTTGCTCTTATTTGCTCAACATCTTTTTGTATCTCTTTTACTCTATCTCTATATCCTTCTATAATATCCTTTAAATTCAAACTTCTAGTTTGAACATATAATTGTATTTGAAATCTAAGAGTATTTAAAAATTGAACAAAACCTTCCTCAACAGCTATTTTCTCTTTTTCAGAAAGCAAATCATAATTTACACCTTGACATTGTACAACCATTACATATTGTGTTCTACCTTTTCTTATAATCATATTGTCTTTTATTTCATCAAACTCCATAAACTTAAATATTGATTCTCTAGTCAAATTTGCTTGTACAGAAGATGTATAATCAGATGATTTTCCTTTTTTTTCTGCTATTTTTATTTCTTCTTTTGTTTTATTCTTATTTCTATATCCAATATAAAAATATAGTAATACCAAACCTGCAATCACAAAAACTAATATTACTAGTATTATATTTAAAATATTAACTGGACTCATTTATTTTTTCTCCTCCTTTGTATAAACATATATTTTTCTATTCATTCTAAAATTTATATATCTCCTTATAATTTCACTCAAAGGTTCTCCACCTATCTTTTTTGTAAATGGTACACCAGTTAATGTTGGTATTTTTACAGTTCCTACCAAAAATCCTATAAGTGCAAATATCGCTACTGTTACTACACCTGCAAATTGAATATTTAAAACTGCAAATATTGCATAAAATATTAAACCTATTAATCCTCCTATTACTGTTGAAATTAAAGATTTAACACTAAAAATATATAAAATTCTTGTTTCTCCTCTTAGATTACGTGGAATATAATATGTACCCATAAATACTTCTCCTCCTTTGTATTTATTAAATTAAATCATTCATAAAACTATATACCAATCTCCAAATTCCAACAGCACCAAAAATAACAACTGCAGCAACAACCAAACCGATCATCTGCTGCTTTAGTTTTGCCTGTGTACTAGGATCTGCAGACATATATTTTATTCCTAAAATGATAGTAACAATTATAAGCACTAAAATAGCTATCCCCATTAAAAATTGACCTATTGGTAACAATATCTCTGATATTTTCTGCTCAGAAACAATATTTCCATTCTTACCACTATCGACCCAACTTTGCGCTTGTGAAGCCATCTCATCAAAAGTTGGAAATGCTAAAGACTTAGTTGGATTAAAAAATATTATAGAAAAAATTATTATAATTGGTAATAATATTAATTTTATTTTCATTACCTCACCTCTATTTAAAACATACTTATAGTCATATTAATTATACCTCATTTTTACCTATTTTTCAACAATTACAAACAACAATATAGTCATTTGTATAAAATGTTATAAGCTTGTAATATTACAATTATATTACATAAAATCTAAACACTTAGGGAATATTCATTAATTTTATATGTTTTCCTTTAATATGATTATAACTATATTTATATTAATTTTTTATTACAAAATATTTCTAGTATCTAATAATAAGATTATGTAAATAATTTTGTATAGATAAAAATAGTGAAAATATATACGCAAAATATATTTTCACTATTTTTATTGTACCCATTCTGCAATTTTTGCAATTATTTGTAATATATTGACCGCACAAAACATTATTACTGCACCAATGACAAATGGCATTGCTCTTGATTTCAAATCAGCCTTTTCAGATGGACTTGACATCATATACTTTATACCTATAACACATAATGTTGCTATTGATACAACCACACCCACAGCATAAACAACACCTAATATTTTATTTCCTGCACTTACTAATTTTGTTGTCCCACCTACATTTGTTATATCCTTCATCTGCGAATACCCTGGTGGATCATCTGCAAAAACTGGTGTAGCTATCATAAATATCAAGAATAAAACCATCAGTATACTAAAAATTTTATATCTCATATTTATCACCTACCCTGGTACAACTTCTGTTGCCATTGTATAGATTATTTTTACGATATTAACAGCTGCAAATAATACAACAGCACCTACTATATATATTACTGATGACTGTTTTATATTAGCCTTTTCATCTGGAGCTGCTTTAACATATTTCATACCTAATATTAATAGCATTCCAACTGATACTGCAATTCCAACAACCTGTATCAATCCAACTATATTTTGTCCTACTGAGTTTACTTTGGTTGCAGCTTGCGTATCTGTATTTGGAGTGAATTGTCCTATCATACTTCCAACATCTGCATTTGATACAATATTTATTGTAAATATTGAGAAAAATATTAACAACACAGAAATTATCTTTATCATATTTTTTTTCATAACTAAAACCTCCTTTTATTAAGGAATTTATGTACTGATTATAAAATATCCTTTTGGAATAATTCCAGAAGGATATTTTATTTTATATGTACTTACTATATTGATACATCTGTTACATCTTTTGCAAAATCTTGAATTATTGCTAAGATGTTAACTGCTGCAAATATGAATACTGCTGCTACTACATATATTGGCGCTGATTTTTTAATCTCAGCTTTCTCACTTGCCGATGCAACAACATATTTTATCCCTAAAACAACTAACATGACAACTGCAGCCGCTGTACCAACGACTTGTACAATTCCAATTATGTTTTTAGAAATATCTGTAACCTTTTCTGCTGCTTGACCTTCTGTATTTCCTTCAAAGTCTGTTACAGACACTTCAGCAAATACTGATGTAGTCATAAATGCCGTAAGCACTGCCATAAGTAATATAATAGGAGTAATATACTTCACTATTTTATTATCCATAATAATTGGCCTCCTTTTTATTTTTCTAAATTTTTTACACTACGTATAACAACATTATAAAACATTTTTATATAAAAATCAATATTTTATTTAAAACTCACATGAGCATTTTATCTATTCTGATACTATTCACAACTAATAAAATAATATAAAAAATTAGATATAATAATTATTACTATTTACAGTTAAAATTTATATATTTGATTTTTGAGAAATAGCTCCGTACTGCGGGTGAACATCGTTCACTTCTACATTATATTTTTTCGATTGTATGGTTTATAGAATTTGATATAATAATATTGAATAAATTTTGAATGCAATTGGAGATGTTTTAAGAATTTGTATGAAATGAATTATAAATCTATTTTTTGATATGATTTCCATGATATGCTTATTAAATAATTGATTTTTTTTACAAAATATTGTATAATTAAATTAGCTTTTTTTATGTTTACTTAAGGAGGGGTTAAAATGACCACATTATATATTATTAAAATTGATCGGGCTAAGAAAATATTTTTTTTGACAATTATGTTGCTTCTAGCAACGATTTTATCTTGCATATTAAACCCACAGCTTCCAAATCATATGCAAAATTCTTTCATTCAAACATGCGAAGCACGTTCTGAAGGAGATGTATGGCGGGACTTTTTCAGAAGAGAATTTCAAAAAGTAATTCGCAACGAATTTTACGGAGTTCGTAAACTTCGTGATACGAGATACGACATTCTTTCACACAACATGTGGGAAAGAAACCGTTGGGAAACTGATGCTCGACGTATGCAAGTACAAGGTGCACTTGCATATAGTGGAGGATCTGTCTACTACGTTTCTCCACGTGTAGCCGAAGTTGCAGAGCAACTTAAACAGCAGATTCTTGCTGATCGCGCTGCAAATGGATTAACTTCTGGAGTTTCTCAGCATAAAGTCCGTTATCAGTACAATTCAGATGTGGAAATAATTAAATCTCTATGCTCTACACCAGGAGCACCATATCGCATTGTCAGAAAAATTCTAGGATCAAAAGCTTTTTATATACAGTTTGATCCTAGCCTCTTAGCTTAACCCAAAACAAGCAACTCAAGTGAGTTGCTTGTTTTTTTACTTTATACAGCTGTCAGAGCCTCTTTATTATCTTCTTGCAAATCTTTCTCTTCTCTATAGTATTCTGCAATTAGATCATCTAATTCTACACTTATTTTATATATGATTCCATAATCTTCACCATCTATAATGCTTTTATTTAATTTATCTCTTAATTCACATATTTTATCATCTATCATATATATCACTCTCCCATCTTTCTTAAATTAGATTTTTTTGTTAATTGCATTTATACCATACATAATATATAGCTCTTTTCATATGTATTATTTCTTACAGATATATAATACCATAAATTTACATTAAAAATCAAGATTTTTAGTGTTTTTGCAAGATTTTCGTAATTCTTTTTTCTTCATTTTTCGACATTTTTCTTAATTTTGTAATATTTATAATTAGCATAATACAGCTAAATACAAAAATCACCAAAGATAGCACTTGTGAAATTCGCAAACTGAATAACATCAAACTATCTGTTCTAAGTCCTTCTATAAAAAATCTCACAAAAGAATATAAAATTAAATAAATATATGTCAATTCTCCTGCAAATTTTCTTCTTTTTGTCATAAACATTAATATTATAAAAATTAAAAATGTACATATTGATTCATATAAAAATGTTGGATGTACCTCTATATAGTGACCATTTTCAATAATACCCATTCTAAATAAATTATCTGTTTGCACCCCATGTGCTTCTATATTAACAAAATTTCCCCATCTACCTATAGCCTGTCCTAAAGCTAAACATGGAACTAAATAATCTAATAAATCCAAAAATCTTATATTTCTCTTTTTACAAAATACATAACATGTAATTACACCACCTATAATTCCACCATATATTGCTAAACCGCCATCTCTTATATTAAATATCTGACTTGGATTTTCTAAAAAATACTCTAAATCAAATATTACATAATATAATCTTGCACATATTATAGAAATAGGTATTAAAAATATACTTAAATCTAATATATCTTTATATTCTATATTACATTTTTTATTATTTATTTTTAATATTAAAAATGCAATCAATATTGCACTTACAATTAGTATTGCATACCAATATATATCTATTCCAAATATATTAAATGCTACTCTATCTATATTAAATTCTAAACCTAATCCAGGGAAAGTAACCATAATTTCCTCTCTTAATAAAATAACTCTTTCAGATGTGAAAGAGCCATAAAATTATTTTAAAAATTCTTTTTTTATTTTTAAGTGATTCCTTCGATGTAATCGGGCGAACACTGTTCGCCCTACATTACTTTACTATTATAAATACTCTTGTTTGTTTAAATATTGCAATTATTTTAATTTAATGGCTCAACTATACTTATTACTTGTTTATCTTCATTAAATACTTCTTTTAACACACTCATAACATATTCCATATCTATTTTTTCTATTTCTTCTATATAATCAAAACTATTTATTCCTTTGAAATAATCTGATAAGAACATTCTTGAAATATCTCCTACTTCATTATATTCTTTTATATAGTCACCATATATCATTCTTTTAATTCTATTAAAATCTTCTTCATTAAATCCAGATTTTTTCATATTTTCTATTTCTTTATTTAAAAATTCTTGCACTTTTTTTGGTTCTTTTGATTGTCCACCTATCATAACATGAGCATAGTTATCTGTAAATTCATATGCTAATTCAGCTTCTTGAAGCATCAAACCGCTTATTATATAATTCTCTATATAAATTTGAACTTTTTCCTATTAATAAACTTAATATTATTTCTATTGCAATATGTCTTTTTACAATATCTTTTGTTACTACTTTATCTTTATATCCAATTATAAAAGAAGGTATACTTACTTCCATCTTTTTTACAATTTCTTTTTGATTAATCTCTTCTGGCTCTTCTTCATAAACCCTATCTATCTTTCCAATTTTTTCTTTATTTACTTGTTTTTGTTTTACATATTCTATAGTTTTTTCCGGATCAAAATCTCCACATAATACTAAAACCATGTTACTTGGATTGTAAAATGTATTATAGCATTTATATAAAATATCTTTATCTATTTTACTTATAGATTCTATTGTACCTGCAATATCTAATCTTACAGGATTTTTTGAATACATTGCTTTTACTGCATTTATATATACAACCCAATTTGGTTCATCATCATACATCATTATTTCTTGTCCTATTATTCCCTTTTCTTTCTCTACATTCTCATCAGTAAAATATGGATGTTGTATATAGTTTGCAAGTTCGTCAAATGCAGCTTCAAAATTCTCTGTTGATTCAAACAAATATGCTGTATGATCATTTGTAGTATATGCATTAGCATTTACACCTAAAGCAGATAAAACATCTAAACTATTTGTACCGCCTTCTTGCTCAAACATTTTGTGTTCTAAAAAATGTGCTACACCATCTGGTACAACAGTCATTTCTTTTTCACCAGAAGCCACAAATTTACTATTATTAGAACCATAATGTGTTCCCCATATTGCATATTTTTTTCTAATTCCTTTTTTAGGAATTATCATAACAGTTAATCCATTTTCCAATTTATCAATATATAATTTTTCCTTCACCTTTGTGTTTTCAATTATTTGCATATTTTCCTCCTTATTTATATTATTTTTTTAAGAAATAAATTGTATTTATAGAAATGTTATTAGCAATATTTATTATTTGCTCTTTATTAACTAACTCTATATTTTTCTTATATTCTTCTGGAGAATAAAATGTTTGTGATAATTCTTGTCCAAAATAATATGTTATTTCTGTATCCTGTTCTTCTTCTATAGAGTTTATAGAAGAATATATATAATTTTTCGCATTATTTATTTCTTCATCACTAAAATTACCATTTTTCATATCTTCTAATTGTTCTTTTATAATATCTAAAGCTTTTTGATAATTATCTATTTCAATTCCAGCTCTTACAAATATAATATTTTTAGGTCTTATATATGTTGATCTTGTTGTATATGCCAAATGAGCTTTTTCTCTAACATTTTGAAATAATTTTGAATTTGCACTATCTCCTAATATAGTATTATATAATACTATATTAAACATACTACTTTTATCTTCTTTACTTATATTATTTATATTTAACCCTATTACTAATTTTCCTTGAGTTATATCCATCTTTTCTTCTACTTCATTTACCTGTTTATTATCTATATTTTCACTATCCTGACTATTAACAATAAACTTTCCATCTCTATTATTTAATTTTTTAATATTAGTATTTTCTCTTACAATTTTTTCAATTTCGTTATTGTCAAGATCTCCTGAAATAAATATATCTATTTTAGACTCGTTTATTACTTTTTTATAATATTCATATAAATTACTAGCATTAATATCTTCTAAATCTTCACTATATCCATATTTATATAAACTATATGGTTTATCTTTATACATCTCTTCTGTACATCTAATTAAAGAATATAAATTTTTATTATCTATTTTTGAATCTATTATTTGTTTTAAATTATTCTTTTCGCCATCTACATATTCTGAATTAAATTTATTATCTATAATCAAAGGATTAAACACTATATCAAATAATGTATTTATACTATTTTGTACTAAACTTTCTGTATCTGAAATAAAATTATCATTTAATGCTTCTAGATAAAATTTTATTACATGATTATCTCCTGTTTTCTCAATTCCACAATTAAAATTTGCACCATACATATTTTCTAATTGTTTATTTATATCTTCTTGAGTTTTTAAATTTGCTGTTCCTCTTCTTAATACAGCTGGTATTAATGCATTTTTTGTAACCTCTTTCCTATTTAATGGTCTTGTAATAAATATTGAGATTAAATTTGTTTTAAATTTATCATTTTTTATAAAATGTAATTTAATACCCTTTTTTATATCACTAACTTTCTCTTGCATAAATCCTCCTTTTTAATAACTGTATTTATCAGCTATAAATATTATATATTTTTTACCAGTTTTTATACTAATAATTCTTTTACAACCTCGTTAATAGTTTTGCCATCTGATGCAGCACCTATTTTTTCCTTTGCTGTTTTCATTACTTTTCCCATATCTTTTATAGAATTAGCTCCAACTTCATTTATTACTTCTTTTACAATTTTAGCTATTTCTTCCTTACTTAATTGTTTTGGTAAATATTCTTCAATTATATGTATTTCTTCTTCTATTTGCTCTATTAAATCTTGCCTATTACTCTTTTTATAATCCTCTAGTGAATCTTTCCTCTTTTTTGCTTCTTTAGCCATAATGTTTATAATATCTTCATCTGACAACTCTACTTTTTTATCTTTTTCTACTTGTAATATCGCTGCTCTTACCATTTGAATTACATTTTTTCTTATAACATTTTTCTCCTTCATTGAATTTTTTAAATCTTCTAATAACTTATCTTTTAACATAAAAACCTCCATTCGAGCAATATAATGCTCTAAAAAATTTAATAAAAACCTATATAAATGACAAGAATGATACAATTTTTTATTAACATAAAAGAGGTGAAAAATTTCAAAAAATTACTTCACCTCTTAATATAACTAAAACTTTCTTTTTCTTGCAGCCTCTGATTTTTTCTTTCTTTTTACACTTGGCTTTTCATAATGCTCTCTTTTTCTTACTTCTTGTAAAACTCCATTTTTTGCACATTGTCTTTTAAATCTCTTAAGAGCATCATCTATATTTCCATTATTAACTTTAACCTCTGACAATTATTTTCCCTCCTTCCGAAGTTTAACTCAAACTGTGGGACTATTTTTTTAGGGAATTATTTATATGTATTGATATCCCGTCAATGCTATATATTATATATTCTTTAATCTTAATTGTCAATAGATAACATTTTTAACTTATTCTTTATCTTACTTCTTAATCCTCCATTAAGTTTTTCTGAATTAATCATTATTCCATCACCATCATAAGCACAATCTCCATCCAAAAGATAATCAACTACAAACAAATTATTATTTACAGTTAGAAATTCTCTTAAGTTTTCTCTTTTTACCCAAACTTCTCTTTGTTTTTTATTTTCTTCATCAGAAACTTTTTCTTTCTGCATAGAATTTATTGTTCCAAATATAATATATAAAATAGCATATCTATTTATTCCTTTATATGCAGCATAAAAGTGGTTATGTAGTTCGAAAATACTTCTTCTATCAATTGTAATATCAACATATCCAGTTTCTTCTTTTACTTCTCTAATTGCCGCCTCTTCTGGAGTTTCACCTTCTTCTATTCCTCCAAGTACAAAAGATCTACAATTTCTCTTTAATGCATCAACGCACAAAAAAGTATTATTTTCTTTATTTTTTATAACAGCAATAATACTAGTTCTAAATTTTGTTTCAGCATTTGGATTCAAACATTCTTCCCCTGTACCTCTAAAATAAGGAGCAACAACTTGTTTATATGTTAAATCAAATTTATTAGCTAATGCAAAATGTTTTTGAATGTGAGCTGGCACTAACATAATTGAGTTTTTTTCTAATATATTATTATCTAACGAAACAATTGGTAACAATTCATTTGTTAACGGATGTATTGCAGAAATGTTATTTATTTTTCCACAATTTTTAGAGATATTTAAGTAATTGTTATTAGTTCCAATTGCTATTGCAGTAACACCATATATTAATTCTTCATTCATTATTATTGTTGGAATTATTTTTCCGTTTGTTAATTCTATTTTTATTTTTCTCATTTCAACACCTCTATTCTTTTCTCTGAAATAAAGCTAATTTTAAAGAAATTTAACACCTATATCTTATATATAATAATAAAATTTAATTATCATACATATTCAATTAGATGTTTTTTAAATTAATGAATCCATTAAAAAAATATGATTTTTTTCAAACTTTATATCTTTTTGTTTATTCTCTATTTGATTATATATTTCCCAATAAGTACATTTATATATTGTCTCAATATTAAATTTATCCAATATATTCTTAATTTCTTTCTCTGATGAACAAACTTCACAATAAGTTCCAAAAGGTAATTCATCTAAATATATTTCTATTTCTCTTCTCTTCCAAACTATTCTATATTTTTCCATAATATATGTTTTTGTTAATCCAATTTTTTCAAGCAAATACTTCATTAAATTGCAATCTTCTATTTCAAAAGTTGAATTACTATATTCGAATTTTTTTTTGTGTGATTTATCTTTTGACCTCTCCTTAATTGTTATTGTATTATCAAATCCATTTTTAGTTCTAATAAAAATACCATTCTTAAGTAATCTTTCATCTTCAAAGTCATATCTAATTGTATTCTCAAATGTTCCACCAATTAATATATATTTATTCTTTCTTAATTCTTCTAAAAAAATATCAACATTTTCAACTTTAAATTTTATTTGAATATTATTGTTTTTCAAATTTCCCTCCTAAAATTTTTAATATTTCTTCTTCTATATTAAATCCGTTTTCATCTTTCTTTATTACTTTATTTAAGATAATAATATAGTCACATATGTTTGCTACACTATCACTTTTTGGAAACACTCCCATAATACTAACATTATCTGTAATATTTTTTAATTTTTTCTTTATATATAGTATTGTTTTTCCTGAATAGATACTATCAACAATTAAAATAGATTTATTTTTTAAATTATCTATATTATTAAAATTATCTGCACCTTTTGTTTTATCAATATGTACTTCCCAAAATATTATTTTATTCTTATATTTATCTATATCAAAATATGGTATTATCTTAAAACAACCATTTAATATAAAAATAATATAATCGAATCGTTCTAATTCTATCTGTCTAAAATCTATTTTAAAAGATTGTTTTCTACTTTTATAATCATTAGCTTTGTATTGATTTATATAATTTTCCTGTAAATCAACATTCTCTTTTTTTACATATTTTTGTTTTATATTTGGCACTTTACTAAATATATTAATATATTCATTATATAATTTAGTAAATCTTTTATCTTCCAACACATAATTAATCAAATATTTTTTTAATTTATAAATTCTATTATCACTGCCTTCTATTTTCACTGTATATTTTAAAATTGGTCCTATTGATATATGAAATTCAAAATTATTAAAGAAAATTTTATGTTTTCCTATAATTTCAGAAATATATTCATGTAATATACCCTTTTGTTTTAATAACATTATATATTTATATAATGCATAATTAAATATTAAATTCTGATATTGTAAAGCCTTTTCTATGTCAATAATATCTATTAAAGTAATAGTGGGTGGATTTAATCTATATATACCATTATTTAAATAACATTTCCAACCAGCCTGTTCTATTGTCTTGGCAATATTTTTATTAACAGTAATAACAATAGAACCTGATCTTCCATATTTTGAAAATTGAATATTTCTTTTAAAAATTTCACTTAACTTTATCATAATATACCTCATTAACTATACTTGAACGGCTACTTAATGAACAGAAAATAGGGTGTTGATGATATTTTATATATATATTCACTAATTTTTCTGTAAAATTAATTACATCTTTCATATTTGGTGCTTTTAAATGACTATATGGAGTATTCCTTTTGGGTTGAAAAACTGAATAATCAGACACAATTCCTTTTTCTGCAAATTTTTCACATTCATTTATTAGTTCATTTAAATCTTGTAATCCTAATACAAAATTACTTCTTACATTTCCTTCTCCAAAAATATTTACTGCTTCATATAATTTTTTTAAAAATTCTTTATATTCAATTTTACCAGGACAGGAATAAGTAAATAAATTTTCATTTGCTATTTCCAAATTATATTGAACTTGTTTTATTCCTAATTCTTTTAATTTTTTTAATGATTCTATTGAATTATGTGGGCACACATTTACAATTGTATCAAAATCTCTTAAATTAAATCGCTTAGTTAAATTTTCTATAAATTCAACCAAAAATTTCCAAACTGTTTGTAAATCATTTAAATTACCTGCCATAATAAAAAGATGTTTATGCATTAATTCTGTATTATTCAATAGCTTATCTAATGCTAAATTTGTATTTTTAAAAAATAATTCTTTTTGGGAATTCCACCATTCATCTACACTACTATATTTATATAAATTATTTAAAGTAGGTCTACATACTTTTTCAGATACCTTTTTAGGATGTAAATCACAAAATTTACATTGTTTTCCGCAAATCCAATTATAACATCCTTCAAATAACAATAAAGAAATTCTATCTAACCCAACTACATCAACATAATCTCCTACTAACAATTCATCTTCTATAGTATCTTTTAAAATCTCATATTCCTTTATAAAGTCAACTTTTAATTTCGATTTATTATTATCTTTATAAATTATCAATTTATTTTCTTCCAACTTTAATTCTATTGATGATTTTTCATTATATCGACATTTTACAATAGATTTCGTTTTATCATCACTAAGCAATATTTCTGAAGGAATTATTTCATTTCTAAGTGAATAGTCATATACTACTTTACCATCAGATACAGGTTTTTTAAAAATAGTCTTATTTTTAAAATTAATTTTCTTTATAATATCTGAAAACAAAGAAAGTGGATTAAATTTTACTCCCTCTTCTAATATACTTATTTTCATTCTTGTTACTTCTGAAAAATAATCCATTTTTACCCTCCTATTACTTTAATATTTCATTATTTAAAACATATTTTCATAATTAATTATAATCATACATCAAGAAATATTAATTTATTTATATAATACTACTTTTCCAAAATCAAATATTTATTTTCTATAAGTGTTATAAATTCCATTTATAGCCAAAAGAGTATGTGATTTATTTCACATACTCTTCATATTCATTCTTTATTCTACTTATAAACATCAATGGAATATTAGTTAGATATTCACTAATATATACAATATTTAACGTTAAAGTTGGTAATTTTTCATTTATTTTTAATTCAAAAAGTTCCTTTTGTTGTAGTTCCTTTTTTACTGCTCGTTTTATTACATATCCTATTCCCATGTCTTTTTTTATAGCATCAATTAACATTTCCGTTGTTTCTATTGTCATAAAAGGCATTAATTCTACCCCTACTTTTTCACAAGTGAAATCTAATTGCTTTCTTGGTGTACTTCTTTTTACTGGTAAAATCAATTTATAACTATTCAATTCTTTTATTGACATGTTCTCACATACTTTATTTTTACTAATAAAACAATTCTCTAAATCTAATAAAGGATGTATTTCTAAATTATTATAAATAGATTCAATAGGAGAAGTATCTAACATAAAATCTATATTATTATTTTCTAATGCCTCAATCATCTGTTCTGTATTCCTACTTATAATATTAATTTCTATATTAGGATAATCACTATGAAATTTTTCAACTAGAGGAAATAAAAAAAACTTTCCTATGTGTGATTGTACACCTATAGAAACTCTACCATGCGTAAAGTTTTGGAATTCTCGCAAATTTCTTTCTCCACTTTTCAATAAATTGTAAGATTTTTCAACATAATCTAGCAATTCTTTTCCTTCTAATGTCAATTTAACTCCTGATGGCATTCTATAAAAAAGTTTTGTATTTAAATTTGATTCTAATTGTTTTATTGAATAACTTATACTTGGTTGAGTTACATATAATTTCTCTGCAGCCTTAGAAAAACTACTACATTTTGCAACTGCATAAAATGTTTTATATAAATCCCAATTTTCTTCTAAACTCATCATACTCTTCCTCTATATTTATTTTTTCAATTGTTTCAAAATTACACATTACTTTGTCTTTACTATTAATAGTAACAATAAAATCTCCAATAGGATTAATTAATATATAATTTTCTTCAATTTCCTTCTCCCTGCATACAACAATTGGACAATTCATTTTTTGTTTTTTTATTTCACTTATTAAATTTTCATATGTTTCATTGTCTATTTCAAATTCACTTTTGTTTTCTATAGATTTTCCTCTCAATGAAATAAATTTAAATAATTTCCATCTTTTTATTTTATAATCATTTACAATTTGTGCAACTTCTATTATATTATTAATATTCTTTTTTGTTACTATAGAATTCAGTTTTACTATTATGTTTTTATTTTTTAAATATTCTAATAATTCTATTATATTTTTCCCATGTTCTATTCCTCTTCCTAGACAATTATTCACATTATCATTCAAAGCATCTAGCGAAAATGTAATATAGTCTGTATATTCTTCAATTTTATCTATTATTTTTGGAGTCAGTAATCTTCCATTTGTTATAATATTATTTTTTATATTATTATAATGTGCTTTTTTCATTAGATCAAATAGATGTGGATATAATAAAGCTTCTCCTCCTGTCCAACTAATTTTATTTATTTTTAATTTTATCAGCATATCTAAAATTTTATTATTTTGCTCATATGTATTTTCCTTCCTACACATTATCCTGTAGCAAAATTGACAATTCTCATTACATCTAGAAGTTATATTCCAACAAACAGAATCTTTTTTCATAATTAATCCTCTCTATCTTTTTCTTGATTTCTAAATTGTAAAAATCTCAACTCTCTAAATTGATATAAATCTATTCCATATTTTTTATATACATCAGCTGTATTACATGAAACTATTTCATGTTTTTGTAAACTCAATTTTTTTACTATATCTTTTATTAGTTCTAGTGAATCATTTTCAATTTCTATATATGTAGGAATTAAAGGCCATGAATCAATATCAACTTCTACTCCATCAATGTTGTATGTCACTCTATCTTTTTCTTGATAATTTCTAAAAACAAATCCAAGTTGTTCTAATATACTATTAGCCTCTTCTATTGATGGAACTTTCATTTCTGTTTCCATAACACTTTGTATTTCATTTTGTTTACCATTATGTACTTCTGAATTAAGTATATGTTTTACCGTTATTGTAGTTATTCCATTTGTTTGCCTTACCCTTACCCATTTATTAGGATTAATTCCATATTTTTTTATAATTTCAACTATACTTTTACATGAAAATACCTCTAATAAACTTTCATTATTTGTTCTATTCAATAATTCTATAAAATATTTTGTAGAGAATTTTTCCTGTAAAATTTCTTGTTCATTAATTGTTGTTAAATTATCTATTTCTGTTAGAACTCCTTGTAATTTATTTCTACATATTTCTATATCATATGGTTGGTTTACTTGCTTTAATTGTAAAATACAATCAAGAAATCTTGTATATATAGATGGTAAATCATATACATATATCTTCTGCAAACTTTCCTCTAGCTTTTCTGCTCCTAATTGTTGTAACTTTCTTTCTATTTCATTTTTATTTACATTTAAAATCTTTATTTCTTTTTCTAGTTTTCGCATAATTCCTCCTTCAATCAATGAACATATAATTTTTATATTTATAATTATTCACCTCAATATGACGATGGTATTATATCATCTTTTCAACTTTATGTAAAGTAACCATTAATACAAATCAAATTTCTCTTTTTTAACTTAAAAATTCAAATCCATTCAAATATTCTAGAGACCTTTTTGCATACTTTTCATATTTTTCCTTTTTATCCTTTATTTTATTTTCTAATTTAGGTAATATTCCAAAATTAGCATTCATTGGTTGAAACTTTTTATTTTCTGTACTTATATAATCTGCTAAGCTTCCTATCATTGTAAATTTTGGGAAAATAACTTTTGGCTTATTTAATATTTTATTTGCAATATTTATTCCTACTACCATCCCTGAGGCTATTGATTCTACATATCCTTCTACTCCTGTTATTTGTCCTGCAAAATAAATATTTGGATTTTTCTTTAAATTATATGTATTATCTAACAATATAGTAGAATTTATATATGTATTTCTATGCATTACTCCATACTTTACAAATTCTGCGTTTTCTAAACCTGGAATTAAAGAGAAAACTCTTTTTTGTTCTCCAAATTTTAAATTTGTTTGAAATCCCACCATATTAAATATGGTTCCTTCTTTATTATCCTGTCTTAATTGTACTATCGCATATGGTCTTTTATTTGTCCTTTTATCTATAAAACCAACTGGTTTTAATGGGCCAAATCTTAAAGTATCTATTCCTCTTTTAGCCATTACTTCTATTGGCATACATCCTTCAAAAATCTCTTTTTTTTCAAAATCGTGTAAATTAATAACTTCTGCATTTACTAATTCATTATAAAACTTTTCATATTCTTTTTTATTCATAGGTAAATTAATGTAACTTGCATCACCTTTACCATATCTATCTCCCCAGAATGCTATATCCATATTTATACTATCTTTTTCTATAATTGGTGCTGCTGCATCATAGAAATATAACTTATCAACTCCAGTTATTTTTGATATTTTTTCTGCTAATTTTTCGCTAGTTAGTGGTCCTGTGGCAATTACTATATTTTCATTTTCAGGTATTTTTGTTACTTCTTCTCTTATGATATTTATATTTTCATACTTACTTAATTTTTGTGTAACTTTTTTTGAAAATTCTTCTCTATCAACAGCTAAAGCCTGACCTGCAGGTACTGAAGTTTCATCTGCTATTTTTATTAGTAATGAACCTAAAATTCTAAGCTCTTGTTTTAGTAAACCACATGCGTTTGTTATTAGATTTGATTTAAAAGAATTACTACAAACAATTTCTGCTAAATCATTATTATTATGTGCAGGTGAAAATTTAGATGGTTTCATTTCGTATAAATTTACATGTATTCCTCTTTTTGCCATTTGATATGCCGCTTCACATCCAGCCAATCCTCCTCCAATTATTATTACATTATTTTCCAATATCATCACCTTTATTTTGTTTTTTTGCTAGTTTTTTTCTTTCTTGTTTTCTTAACATTCTTTTTTGTTTTTCCTTCAGTTTCGCCTTTTTTTGGTTTAGTCCAAGAAATATAATCACAACTTTTTGGATTATTTTCACATATATAATAATTTCTTTTCTTTTTAGATTTTCTTATTAGAACAGCTCCTCCACATTTTGGACATGGCTCATCTATTTTTTGTACAAATGGTTTTGCATTTTTACACTCCGGATATCCGTGGACATGCTAAAAATTTTCCATATCTGCCATACTTAATTACCATCATTCTTCCACATTTATCACAAGGAATATCAGATACCTCATCTTCCAATTTTACATGTTCTAATTCTTTTTCTACTTTTTCTACTTCGCTTTCAAAAGGTCCATAAAACTCTTTTATAACTTCTTTCCATTTTTCTTTTCCTTCTGCTATTTCATCAAATTCATTTTCCATTTTGGCAGTAAATTCTACATTTACCACATCTGTAAAATTTTCTATTAATAATTTATTCACTACTTTTCCTAGCTCAGTAGGAAATAATTGTCTCTGTTCTTTTTCTATATAGTGTCTTTCTAATATTGTAGTTATTGTTGGTGAATACGTACTTGGTCTACCTATTCCTTTTTCTTCTAATGCTTTAACTAAACTTGCTTCTGTATATCTTGCTGGTGGTTGTGTAAAACTTTGTTTTGGTATTATTTCTTCCTTTTTCAAGACTTCATTTATTTCTAACTCAGGTATATTATTTTCTGTATCATCCTTTTTATTGTCTATTCCTTCAACATATAAAATCATAAAACCTTTAAATTTTATTTTTTGCCCATTTGCTTTGAAATTATACTTATCTGCATTTATATCAACTGAAATAGTATCATATATAGCAGAAGACATTTGGCTTGCTAAAAACCTATTATATATTAATTTATACAATTTATATTGATCATTAGTTAAGGATTGCTTTATAGTATCTGGCTCTATATCTATATAAGTTGGTCTTATAGCTTCATGCGCATCTTGAGAATCTGCTTTTGTTTTATAATATCTGTTTTCATAATATTCTTTTCCAAACTGTTTTTCTATTTGTATTTTACTTGCACTTCTTGCCTCTTCTGATATTCTGGTTGAGTCAGTTCTCATGTATGTAATTAAACCAACACTTCCCTTTCCAGGTATTTTAACACCTTCATATAACATTTGTGCAATTGACATTGTTTTCTTTAAAGTAAACCCTAATTTTCTAGATGCTTCTTGTTGCATTGTACTTGTTGTAAAAGGTGGCGCTGGATTTTTTTTCTTATCTGATTTTTTTATATTGCTTACTATAAACTCACTCTTTTTTAAATCTTCAAGTATCTTATTTACTTGTTCTTCATTTCTTAACTCTTCTTTTTTATTATCTATACCAACAAAATGAGCCTCAAATTTATTTTTTTTATTTGAAGCTTTTTTATTTAATATAGCATATATATTCCAATATTCTTCTGGTTTAAATTTTTCTATTTCTTCTTCTCTTTCACAGATTAATCTAACAGCAACAGATTGAACTCTACCTGCTGATAATCCTTTTCTAACTTTTTTCCATAATACTGGACTTATTTTATATCCAACAATTCTATCTAGTATACGTCTTGCCTGTTGTGCATCAATTAAATTTTTATCTATTTTTCTTGGATGTTTAACAGCATTTTTTACTGCTTCTTTTGTTATTTCATTAAATGTTATTCTACACTCATCATCTTCTGGTATACCTAATATATATGATAGATGCCAAGCTATAGCTTCTCCCTCACGATCAGGGTCAGTTGCTAAATATACTTTTTTTGCATTTTTGGCTTCTTTTTTTAATTCTTTTATTAAACTTGCCTTTCCCCTTATATTTATATATTGAGGTTCAAAATTATTTTCTATATCTATTCCCATTTTTGATTTAGGTAAATCTCTAATGTGTCCCATTGAAGCAATTACTTTAACATTGCCTCCTAAAAATCTTTTTATTGTATTTGCTTTGGCTGGTGATTCAACAATAATTAACTTATCAACCATTTTGCCCTCCAATCTAACTGTATTTTTAATACATATTTCGTATTATAAATTAATTCTATATAAAAATCAATATAATATATATTATTTGCAAAAAACTTATTCCAAATTTGTGTTGCGAAACAAAAAAGTTTCATAGGGTTTCCTATACAATAAAAAATAACTAAAGTAATAACCCTAGTCATTTTTTAAAATCCATTTTAATACTCTTATTTCATTATAAACATTTAAAATTTGTTGATGATATATTGGTATTCTTTCATGAAATTTTAATATATACTCATAATTTTCATAATAATGTAGCATATCTTCTATTAAAATTTCATATTTTTGCAACAATTCCTTATAGTTTTTAAATTTTATTGCATATCCATTATATGTCAATATATTTTCATCATTTGATTCAAAACCTATTTTAACTATAAACTCTATACTATTTTGTAATCTTATTATTACTTCATATGTTTTTTTGTATTGAAGTATCTCTAAAAATAACCGAATAAAGAATAATAATGTTGCAATTATAATTACCAATAATCCCAATAATATCAATTGTGATATCATTTTTTATTCCTCCAATCAAGCTTCTAGCTTATTCACTTTATTATTTTACTATTTTTCTAATAAAATTTCAATACTTAACATAATTTATAGTCAATATTTCTTAATCTCTTGTTACAGTTTAGTAGAATTATATTTCATTTTGAACTTCAACAATCTTACTTATTTATTAAATTATTTTTTATTATTGTATCTGACAAATAAATTTCATTCTCCATTTTATTTAATAATTTTTGTAATTCTCCAGTTTCTTCTATCTTCTTTCCATTTTCTCTATCATAATATATTCCATTGATACAATAGTTTTTACTTGTGACAATACCCAATCCTTTTATAAAAGAATAATCTTTTCCAGAAAATATACTAGTTCCTATTGAGAATTTATCTTCTACATCTAATAGATCTAATATTGTTGGTTTTATATCTATTTTTGATACAGTCCTTCCTATTGTTTCATTTTTTTCTACAATAGGTATTTTAATTCCAAACGGTATATGTACATCTTTTATAATATTTTCAAAATCTGTATATTCTATTTGATTATCATGATATAGTTTCTTTATTTCATTTGTATTTGTTAGACCAGCACCGTGGTCCCCATACACAACAAGAATACTATTTTCTAATAAACCTGTTTCTTGCAAATCATCAAGAAATTTTCCAAATGCATAATCAACAAAATTACATGATATTATATAATTTCTAAATGTCTCATCTTGATATTTACTAACATCTTCTTGTGTTATTGTTAATTTACCTTCTAAATTTGAAACTCCTGTCAAATAAAATGGTATATGTGTAGTAACACTTACTAATGTTGTACAAAACTTTTTATCATAATTTTTGATTATATTAACAGCTTCTTCAAAGAAACCTTCATCTGAATAAAACTCTCCTGCTTGTTCAATATTAGGAAATCTATTAATATCATTATATTCATCTATATTATATCCTGTTTTATATACTTCTTCTCGATTCCAAAATGTACTTGTATTTGGATGCATAAATGAAGTATAGTATCCATTCTCTCTAAGTACTGTATATATATCTACCCATGTATTATCATAGTATTTTTGAAATACATATCCATTTTCTAATGGATACATTGAATTTTCCATTTCGAATTCTGAATCTGCTGTACTTCCCAGTCCTTGATTATACATATCATTACAATAGATATTTTCATTAAAAAATTTATTTAAATTTGGTGTTATTTCTTTTCCATTAACTTTTTTACCTATAATATACTCATTTAAGCTTTCTAATTGTAAAATAATAGCATTACATTCTTTAGCTACTCCTGTATATTCTGTATTGTTAATTTTTTCATTTATATTTTCTTCATATGTACTTTTTAATCTTTCTTCATCTACTTTTTCTTTTATAAACACACTTGAAATATAGTCTTTAGCATCTTCATAATGATAATAGTATATTGATGCTTCTTGTACTATTAATGATTTATTATATCCTTTTGATACATAAATATCATTTATTTTATCTTTTAAAATAAAAATGTTTAATAACAAAATAATTAATATTAAAACTCCTTTTAGTATTTTATTAGAATAATGTGTATGTTTTAATTTTTTATATGCTAATATGCTCAATAATATTACTAAGATATTATCAATAAAAAATATTAAAAAAGTTTTTACATCAATAATACATGACAGTCCACTTGCTATTTCTTTAGAATATTTTATATTTTCTATCTGATAAAATGATAAGAAATTTGTAGAATAGCTATAATAAAGGAAATCAGCATATATTATTATTGTTACTATTAAATTAATAGCATTCATATATATATAACCAAATTTATCTTTATGATTTATAGTAGGGCACATAATTAATAATGATGATAAAACTACATATAAAATAACACTTGTTCCTTCTATTTGTAATCCTATAAGATTATTTAATAATAAACCTTTATATACTAATAGGATAGCTCCTATTAGAAATATAAAATTATTCTGTAATATATTTAATATAAGCTCTTTTATTATTTCTCTTTTGTTATTTCTTATTAATAATGTATTTAGGTTTAATTTAATTTCTTCATCAGTAATGTTACTCTTTTGTTTATTGCTATCTTTTACTATTCCCATTAATCCTCCATTTATTAGAATTTTAATTATTATACCACAAAATCATCATTATTTACACTTCCAACTCAATCGTACTTCCATTTATTACTTTTATTCCTGGTAATGGAAATTGATTTTTTACTACTACTTCTTTTTTATTTATATCTTTTTCTTCGACATTTATTTCATATTCAAGCCCACTATCTTTTAATTTTTTTATTGCTTCGTCTAATGTTATATCTCTTACCTCTGGTATCTCTACATTCTCTATTACTTCTTCTTCATTATCTTTTTCTACTTCCATATATGCTAATATATCTGTTAATACTTGTGATGCTATTGGTGCTGCTACACCTCCTCCTTGGTGTCCTCCTTCTCCTGTTGGATTATATAAAGTTATAAGTATAACAAGCTCAGGGTCACTTATAGGTGTTACACCAATAAAAGATGTTACATACTTATTTGTATTAACACCATCTTCTGATGTTCCTGTTTTTCCCCCAACTGTATATCCTTTTACTTGAGCATTTTTTCCAGTTCCTTGTGCTACAACTGATTCCATCATATTTAGTACATCGTTTGCAGTCTTTTCTGATATAACTCTTCCTTTTTCAACAACTGGATATTCTTCTATTTCTCCTGTTTCTGTATCTATACTCTTTTTTACTATTCTAGGCTCATTCATTATGCCTTTGTTTGCAATTGCACTAACTGCTGTAATTAATTGTATCGGTGTTATTTCAAACCTTTGACCAAATGAAATTGTTCCCAATTCTACAGGTCCAACTTTTGCTTTATCTAAAAATATACTATTGGCTTCTCCTGGTAAATCAATTCCTGTTTTTGATAGCAATCCAAATTTCTCCAAATATTCATAATACTTATCTTTTCCTAATTTTTGTCCTAATCCTATAAATACAGGATTACATGAATTCATAAGTCCCTCTCTTAAACTCTGTGCTCCATGTGGTCTATAATATCTCCAACATTTTATTTTAACTCCTCCTACTTCTATTGAACCTGTACAATTAAATTCTCCTTCTTTGTCTGTTGTTGTTATTCCTTCTTCCAAAGCTGCTGAAGCTGTTATTAGTTTAAAAGTTGAACCTGGCTCGTAACTATCTGCTATTGCTTTATTTCTCCACATTTTCTGTAGTGAATTATTTTTTTCATCTTTAGATAAACTATCCCATACACTTTTCAATTCTTCTGTGTTTGGTTCATACGGACTATTTAAATTATAATTTGGATATGTTGCCATAGCTAACACATCACCAGTTTTAGGGTTCATAACAATTATATTTCCACCATCTGTGCACACATTATCTATACATGCTTGTTTTAAATATTTTTCTACAATAGATTGTATAGACCAATCTATTGATAATATAAGATCTTTTCCATTTTTTGATGCAACATATTTTTCAGATGTACCTTCTAGTTCTGCACCTTTTGCATCTGTAGCTCTTGATATTTTTCCTTTTTCTCCTACTAACAATTTATCGAATTTTGCCTCGATTCCATTTAATCCTTGATTATCACTTCCACAAAAACCTATAATTTGACTTGCAAGTTCATTATTGGGATAATACCTTTTTGTATCTTCATCAATATTAACACCTGTTGTGATATTGTTATCTTCAAGCCATACTCTCAATTTATCTGCCTCTTCTTTTTCTATCTTCCTAACAATCGTTTCAATAGAACTTTTTTTATTAATCTTTTTCAAAGTACTCTCATAATCTAAATCATAAGTTTCGGATAAGAATTTTGCTAAAGGTTCTTTCTTATCTTTTGGTATGTTAGTTGGATTAACGGTTACTGTTTCGACAGAAGCACTTATAGCAAGTATACTTTTACCTGTTGCATCATATATAGTACCTCTTTTAGCATTTATAGCCCTATCTAAAGTTTGTTGATCATATGCACCTTGTTGTAATTTTTCACCTTGAACAAATTGTATAAAACCTACTCTAATTACAAAAAAAATAAAAAATATTAATACAATTAATAGCATTCTTCTTAATCTTCTTCTTTGTTTTATATTAACACTTTCCATAGATTCCTCCTTTCTTATTAATTTATATTACACTTTTACTAAAACCATACATAAAGGACAAACCTATATTTTTAGTAGAACTATATTTAAAAATTTTGAGTAGTTATAAATAGATATATATAAATTTAGAAGTAAAAGGCATTTAGAAAGACTCTAACTATCATTTTGACAATTAATTTATATATATACATTTATTACAGATTATTTTATCAACATTATAAAAGCCAAAATTATTAAACACCCTTGTCTAATAATTTTGGCTTAATTAATATTATTCTTTATTTTTTGTCAAATAATTATATATTCTTTCTAAAAAATTTTCATTTGTGCTCATATCTATTTGCTCTGAAGCAACCTCTATATAATCTCTTTTTGGCAAGTTAACATATCTAGTTTGCTTTGTTGTAGCCTTTTGCATTCCCAACTCTTCTTTAGCTTTTTGTTCGATTTCACTCAAATTCAAACTATTTTCAATTGCAACTTTTAACTGTCCATTTTCTTTTTGTATAGTACTTAATTCTTTTTCTTGATTTTTTAATATTGTATAGTTTTCGCTTATCTGAGCATTTCTATATGAGACTGCAAATAACACCGAAAACATTACTAGAAGTCCAAAAATACATTTTAATTTATTTTTTCTTATTCTATTTTCAGTCTTTGGCTTGTTTTTATTTTGTTTTACTTCATCATTTTCTACTTTTTTTACTTTCTTTACTCTTTTTTTAGGCGGACTATACTCTGGCTTTAATTTTCTAGGGCTTGTCTCATACATATAATTATTTTTATAATAAGCCATTATACAATCCTCCCTTCTTTAGTTTCTTTCAAAAATTCTTAATTTAGCACTTTTACTTCTAGTATTAAATTCTATTTCTCCATCACTTGGTACAATAGGCTTTTTATTGATTAATTTTCCTAATTTCTTTTTATTACATACACAATATGGTAAATCACTTGGACAAGTACACTTACCTAAACAATTATTATATGCTTGTTTTACAATTCTATCTTCTAATGAATGAAAAGTTATTATACACAACCTTCCACCTATATTTAATTTATTTATACATGTTATGATAGTATTATACAAAGGTTTTAATTCATTATTAACCTCTATTCTTATTGCTTGAAAAGTTTTTTTTGCAGGATGTCCATCTTTATATCTAACATGCGCTGGTATAGATTTTTCTATTATATCTACTAGCTCTTTTGTTGTTTCTATAGTTTTATTTTTTCTATAATCACATATATTTTTAGCTATCTGTCTTGAATAGTTTTCTTCACCATAATTAAAAATTATATTAGATAAATCTTCTTGAGAATATTCATTTACAATATCTTTAGCTGAAAGATTTTGTTCTTTATCCATTCTCATATCTAACTTTGCTTCTCCAATATAACTAAATCCTCTTATTTTTTCATCTATTTGATATGATGAAACACCCAAATCTAATAAAATACCATCAACCTTTTCAATATTTAAATTATTTAATATTTCTTCAATATTATCATGATTATCTTTTACAAAAATTGTATTTTTGTATTGTTTTAATCTTTCCTTTGCTACTTCTAATGCCTCTTCGTCTCTGTCGATTCCTATAAGAAGTCCTTTATTATCCAATTTTTTAAGTATTTCTAAACTATGCCCTGCTCCTCCTAGAGTTCCATCTACATATATCCCATTTTTTTTAATATTCAAACCATCAATGCATTCTTTTAATAAGACTGGAATATGTTCAAACTTTTTTTCCATTTTTTAAATCATTCCTTTTCTAGTCACAAACCTAGTTTGAAAAAATTAAAATTGTAATTATTTTTCAACATTATCTTCTTTTACAAATACTTAAATATTATTACAAACAGTTGGTAAATACATACCAACTGTTATAACCTAAATCTATTATCTTTTGTTAACTTTTATAAATAAAAGTCTTCTTATGTATCTATTTAATATACTTTTGTATTTTATTATTAATATTCATATGTATATTTCTCAATTTGAGAATTTATCTTTTGTAAATTTATTCATATTTATCTTTTGTAACTGTTTATATCTTTGGTTTCTAAACTTTTTATCTTTAGTTTTTTATTAATTTTATCTTTAGCAATTTAATAAAAATCTTTGGTATGAATTTATATAAACTTAAAAAAGTTATATACCTAATATAGTCATATTTTCTGCTATCGAATCTGCCGAAATATTTTCACTACTATTGTACTTTCTCCACTCTTCTCTATTCCATATTTCAATTCTAGTTCCTACACCTATTATAACTACTTCTTTATCCATGTGTGCATATTGTCTTAAATTCCCTACAATTAAAAATCTACCTTGTTTATCTATTTCACATTCTGTTGCACCAGATAAAAAGAATCTAACAAAATCTCTAGCATTTTTACTTGTAAGTGGAAGTGTTTTTAATTTTTCCTCAAAATTTGCCCATTCATTTTGTGAAAAACCAAATAAACAACCATCTAAACCTTTAGTAATTATAAACCTTTCTCCCATATCATCTCTTAATTTAGCTGGCATTATTAATCTACCTTTTACGTCTATTGAGTGTTCATATTCACCTATAAGCAAATCTTTTCACCTCACAATTCACCACTTTGTTCCACTTCTCTCCACTTCAGTTAAAATTTTAATACATAAAAAAAATTTTTGCAATAGTTTTTACAAAAATTTTTTATTTTTTTTGTAACGATTTAAACCAATTGTTCATACTTATGACAAATCTAATATAATTTTTATACAGTAACAATTTGTTAGAATCAACAAGATTACAGTTTGTTATAGATTAATTCATATTTCTTAGATTATATTTTACAGACTGTGTGATGCGGGAAGTTACAAATAAAAATAGCATTAGATTTTTTGTTAAAAATTTAGATTTAAATAGTTACATTGTAATCTTAACTTTATACGGTTAGTAGTTTTAATATTTTATTTGTTATACTTTTTTTAATATTGGGTATCATAAATAACGATGGAGGTTGATCTTTTGACTGTTTCAGAAGCTGTAGTTAAAAAAATTTTAAAAATATGTGATGAAAGAGATATAACCATTAATAAATTATCTAATATTTGTGGAATAACCCAATCTACGATTGATAATATAGTTAATGGTAATAGTAAAAATCCAAAACTTTTAACAATAGTTAGAATATGTGATGGACTAGGTATCACTATGCATGAATTCTTTAGTGATCCATTATTTTTAAATTTAGATAGAGAAGATTAGGTATTTATACTCCTAATCTTCTTTTGTTTGCTGAATCTATAGTATTTTTTGCTAACATTACTACTGTCATAGGTCCTACTCCTCCAGGCACTTTAGTTATATAACTACATTTTTTCTTAACATTTTCAAAATCTACATCTCCTACTATTTTTCCTTCCTTAGTAAAATTAATTCCAACATCAATTACAATAACATTATCTTTTATCATATCCGCCTGTATTAATTTCTCTTTTCCTACAGCGACAATTAATATATCAGCTGTTTTTGTATACGTTTTCAAATTTACTGTTTTTGAATGGCATATTGTTACAGTTGCATCTTCTTGTAATAACATCCTTGCTATAGGTTTTCCTACAATATTGCTTCTACCAACTACTACAGCATGTTTTCCCTTTACACTTATATTGTAGTATTTTAATAATTGCATTATACCTAATGCTGTACAAGGTACATATCCATTCATTTCCAACGATATTCTTCCTACATTTATTGGATTAAATCCATCTACATCTTTATAGAATGATATTTTTTCAAAAAGTTCGTTTATATTAAATCTATCTGGTACAGGACTTTGTATTAATATTCCATCCACAGTATTATCTTTGTTTAAATCTTCTATAATTTTTAATAACCCATTCATCTCTATACTTACATCTACTATTTTTTGTTCTATACATATTCCTAACTCATTAAATAATCTTTTTTTATTTCTTATATATAATTCTGTTGCAGCATTATTTTCTAGTGTTATAATAACCAATTTAGGTATTATACTACATTCTTTTAATTTATTTACTTTCCATTTTAATTCATTTTTTATTTGTTCTGAAACAAATTTTCCATCTATTATTTCCATTTTTTCTCCTATTTTTTATATTCTTACAGTATTATACATTATTTATTTAACTTATTTCAACTTTTCTTAGTCAATTGTTGTATCTGTTTTTCCTGTACCTATAACAAATTCTTGTAATGATCTCCATGTGTTGCAACCTATTATTCCATCTTCTGCAAGCCCGCACTTTTCTTTGATATTGTCTTGTTGCATTATATGTTTGATCTCCAAATATTCCATCTAATCCACCTGTTCTATATCCTAAAGTATTTAATCCATCTTGAGCTATTAAAACATAATTTCCTCTACTACCTCTTCTTATTAATGGATATCCTCCAGTGCTACATGCTGGAGTCCCGAATCTCCTATCAAAATGTACCCAAGTAGGTGTTAATGAAGCTGGTTCAACATATGACCATACTCCTGAATTTACAGCAGTACTTCTTATTCTTGCTCTTTCAGCATTTGTTGCAGTTTGCCCTACATCAAAAGCTGTTCCTGCATAATGTTGACTTTGAAGTCCATGACCACCTTCATATGTTCTTTTAAAAGCAAATCCTATATATACTGGCCTTCCATATAAATATCTAAACGAATTCCATGCTTGCATAGTTCTTTTGTCTGTCCATAATATATTTGACCTACTACTACCTCTAAATTCTTTTACTTTCATTGTTCCAGTATTATATGGCATATTCTCATTTTCTCCTCTGTAATATACTTCCATCCTATTTGTATCATTGTTATATACAATTATCTTTGCCATAAAAAAACCTCCATTATGTTCTTCTTTACAAATTTTAGATAATATTTTCATATTCTATTTTTTCATAGATTACTTTACATTATCTTAGCTATTTTATTCTCTAACAAGATAAAAAAAATCCTCTATAAATTATATGAGAATTTTTTAATTTTGCTATTATTTTAATTATTTTTAATAATAATTATATTTTCTTTATATATATCATTATATACTATTTTTCTCTACCAATCTATTTCTTCTGGATACTCTGCTCCATCTATTATTATATTATCTATATCGCATTGATTTTCTTCAGCATATTCTATTAATTCTTGTTCTAAATCTATATATTCTTGGTATTTCCAATATCTAATTACTCTTTTTGTAGTATTTACTAGCCCCTTTAGTCTATCTTCTTTATTTTTAGCTAAATATCTACAATCTATTAATTCAAGATATTGATGAACTAATCTATTAGTTCCAAATTCTCTATCATGAAATAGTTTTAAGAAAATTTTTTTATTCTTTTCAGATAAAACTTGGATTATAGCTTTTATAACTTTAGATTGAAATTCTTGTACAATATTTACCGCTTCATCATATACTACTTTTGTATAATATGAACTTTTATATTTCTTGTATTTGTAATTATCTATAAATATATTCAATGCATATACCACAAAAATTGCCTGTGTTAAAATATATTTAAATTTATAATATACATTATTAATAGGTGTTATAATTGAATGCCATTTCATAATTTCGTCATCCATATTATTTTCAACTAATTCTATTTCTCTACTGCCTTGTTTGGCATGTCTCAAATCATAACAAAAAGCTAATATTTGAATTCTCAATTTTTCTAGTGTAGGATAATCTTCTTCATTACCAATTATTTCCGAAATTGAATCATATAATTGTTCAAAATCAGCATAATCTCCTTTTACTTCAATACCGCCATAATTTTCGGTAACTTTTATATCTAACATATTTTCTCCTATAACATATAAATTTCTATAATTATTCTAACATAAACTTCTAAAAAAGGAAGTGCTATTAAATATTTTTGGGTTAGGTCTTATTTAATTATCCATTTAACATTTTTTTGTTTGAATGATTTTGCTAACCTCAGCAAAATCGTCATCAATAATTCTTTCTCTATTCTAATATGCTAATTTTCACTACTTTCTATTAATTTATCAAAATCAGATTTGTATAATTTATCTTGTACAACTCTGTACTTTTCAAATTCTGTTAAAGCTTTTTCTTTTGCAATTTCATGAGATATTTTACCTGCATCTTTTAATACATCTCTATTTTCCATTCTTTTTTTATCTATAATATATCCTTTTTTTGAAAACTCTTTTAATACATTTGTTGCCCATCTTCTAAATTGAATTGCTCTATCTGTATTTACTCTATATCCAACAGAAATTACTGCATCTAAATTGTAATACTTTACTTTTCTTCTTACTTCTCTGTTCCCCTCTTTTTGAACTAGTAAGAAATCCTTACTAGTTGAATTTTCGTCAAGTTCATTACTATTATATATATCTTGAAGATGCATAGTTATATTATTTCTTGTAGTATTAAATAATTCTCCTAATGCCTTTTGAGTTAGCCATAAATCTCCATCTTCAAAACGAACTTCAATTCCATGTTCTTTTTTTTGTTGCTCAAATATTAGAAACTCTGCTGAAGTACTTCTTATATATAAATCTTTATTATTCATTTTAAAATTCACCTCTATTTATTTGCTATATATTATCAAACTTTTGTTCTCTTGTCAATTAGTAGGTATCATTTATTTTTTCTATAATATATTTTATAAATGGAGGATTTCTGATATGAAAATATTTGTTTTGAAAAAAAATATTATAATAACTATTTTAATTATAGTTTTTTTAATTATTTTATTTTTTTTATTTTTCGAATCACAAAAAAATATTATTCAAGTAAATATAGATGATAATATATCTTTAAATGATATTACTAAATCTAATAAAAAAATTGCATATTTAACTTTTGATGATGGTCCTACTACAACTTCAACTAGTAAAATTTTAGATATATTAAAAACAGAAAATGTTAAAGCTACATTTTTCGTTGTAGGTAAACATGTTAAAGAAAATCCAGATTTAGTTAAACGAGCTTATCAAGAAGGTCATTATATTGCAAATCATGGATATAGTCACAATAATGAAATACTATATAAAAATATGGAAAGTTTTAAAAATGAAATTATTTCTACAGATATTGAGATATCCAAAGCTATTAGAATAGAAAATTATTGTTCACATATTTTTAGATTTCCAAATGGTTACATGGCAAATATGTATGTAAATCAAAAGAAAAAAGCTTTAAATGTATTAAAAGAACTAGGATATGTATATGTAGACTGGAATTCTTTGAATAAAGATTCTGAAAAGAAATATTCAAATTATCAATTACTTAATAATCTTAAACAAAGTACCAAAAATAAGGGCACTCTAATTATTCTAATGCACGACACTACTGATGTAAATAAAAGTTATGAAGTATTAAAAGACTCTATAGATTATCTAAAATCTCAAGGATATACATTTAGTAATTTTTATGATTTTATAGTAGAAAAATAAACTAGAAAATATTTCAACCAATGTTTTAAATATTTTTCTATATAAACATATGAAGAAATTTTTGTGTTTTATTTTTTGGGAATTTCTTCGCAGCTCGGGCGAACACTGTTTGCCCATACAAATTAAATTATACAATACAATAATAATTCAATGAAATAACCATACATCTTAAGTTAATGACATTGCAGTGTTTGCCCCATACAAAGCGAATAATGAATAGTGAATAGCTAATAATTAATAGTTAAATAAAAAAAGAAATATATAATTTTTTCAAAATCATATACTTCTTTTTTTATTTATACCTCTACAGCCTTTACTATTACTCTCTCTTTGCTATCATCTGTACAAGTAATTAAAGTAATTTCTCTTTTGCCAATTGTATCTGGATCCAAACATTCTGTATTTTCTGGCACAACTTGATATTTTTTAAATACTTTATATTGAACAACTTTTCCAGTTGCATCAGTAATATATATATCATCTCCATTTTCTAAAATTGGCACTTTACTGAAGAATTTTTGATTTCTATAATTGTGTCCTGCTATACTGAAATTTCCAATTTTATTTGGTTCAACCCCATAAAATTTACATGGTGAAAGTTTTAATATTGCTGTATAATCTAAATTTTTTATATCTGCTGTAACAGGTTCTATTATAGGATATTTTACATTAATTTTTGGAATATTTATAATAGCTATGTATCTATATAATGTACCATCACTCGCTTGATAAACTGTTGAATCTATTTCCTCTTTTGCTGTTATATCATCAACATTTATACTTTGAGTAGGTTGATTGTTCTGAGTCACATTTTGTTCACCGTCAATTGCTACAATAATAACATTATCAGAAGTTTTCATTGCTTGATTATCTTCTGTAACATTACCTAATTCTGTATTTATTTTTGCCAGTACTTCTTTTGAAACTTCTTCACTTTTTGTTCTATCATATTCTGCATATATATAATATGAGAAAAGACAACATATTAGAAAAATTGATACAATAAATTCTAATTTATATGCTTTCTTTTTTCGTTTAAACTCTGGTGTTATGAATACTTTATCTGTAATAAGAATTTGATTAACAGATCTTTTTTTAGCCATACATTGCTCCTTTCCAAAAATATATACATAATTATTATATCATTTTTATTACATATATGGAATATGATTATATAAATTTTAATAATTTATTATAATTTAATTCTATTATTACTTTAAAACAATATAAGTTCAAAAAAATCAATTTGAAATTGTATTTTTTTGAACTTATATGGTATATGTTTTTAATACTATTTATTTTTTAAACAAATTCCTCTTTCACCCACTTTATTATTTGCAACAATATAATCAGTTCCTAAATATGTCAAAAGATTTGCATTTAAAAAATCAATTTTATTATTTTCTTTCACATATTTCTCTTCTACATTAACACATAAAACATGTGCAATAATCATATTATGACTTCCTAAATTTTTTATTTCTTCTACTTTACATTCAAGATTAATAGGACACTCGGCTATAGCAGGTGCATTTACTTTACTACATTTTTCTTTTGTTAAACCTAATGATTCAAACTTATTCTCATTTCTTCCTGACTTTGTACCACAATAATCTGCTTCATAAACTAAATTATTATTAGGTATATTAATAACAAATTCTCTGCTACTATTTATAATAGAATATGATTTTCTTTCTGGTCTTAAAGAAATATATACCATTAAAGGATCAGAATTTATAATACCAGTCCATGCGACTGTTGTTATATTATCATTTTGTCCATCTGAACAAGAAACCATAACAACAGGAACAGGAGCAAGTACTGGCATTGCCTCCATATTTTTTTTCAAAATATCAACCTCCTATTATATAAATATATTAAAAATTCATATTTATAATACCATTTTAAATGAAACTCTTCTTAAATTTTTACTAGCTTCTACAACTTCTACCTTAATTTTATCGCCTATTTTATATTCTTTTTTCTTTTTCTCTCCAATTAATTTATTATGTTCTTCATCATAAATATAATAGTCATCATCCATATTTTCAAATCTAACTAAACCTTCAATTGTATTTTCTAATTCAACAAACATTCCAAAAGAAGTTATACTACTAATAATTGCATCATATTGCTCACCAATTTTATCTTCCATATATTCTGCCATTTTCATACTCTCCGCTTCCCTTTCAGCACTCTGAGCAGTTCTTTCTCTTTCTGAAGATATTTTTGCGTACTCCTCTGCCTGTTTTCTATATTTTGCAATTTTTTTATTCGTTAAAATTTCTTTAGAATTCCTATCTAAATAATTTGAAATAATTCTATGAATAAATAAATCTGGATATCTTCTTATTGGTGATGTAAAATGGCAATAATATTTACTTGCAATTCCAAAATGTCCTTTATTTTCAGCCTCATATTTAGCTAATCTTAAAGTTCTAAGAACTAATTTAGATATTAATTTTTCTTCATCTTTTCCTTTTATCTCTTTTAATAATTTTGCAAATTCTTTTGGACTAACTTTATCATCTTTTACTTTTATAATATATCCAAAATCATATAAAGTTTTATTAAGTTCCTCTACTTTTTCTAAATCTGGTATCTCATGAACCCTATAAATAAAAGGTGCATTATAACTATTAAATGTTTCTGCAATTTCTTCATTTGCAGTTAGCATAAATTGCTCTATAATTTCATTTGCAAACTTAGTTTCATATGGCTTAACTTCTAGCGGTTTCCCATTTTCATCTAAAATAATCTGAGTTTCAGGTAAATCTAAATTTAAATATCCATCAGCAATTCTTCTATTCTTTAATATTTTTGCCAATTTTTCCATCTTTTTAAATTCAGAAATATAATCTTTATATCTATCTAATACTTCTTTATCTTTTCCATCTAAAATCTTCTGTACATTTGTATAAGACATTCTTTCCTTAACATTAATAATACCTTTATAAATTCTAGATTTTATTACTTTTCCATTTTCGTCAATATCCATAATTATAGATATTGTAAATCTATCTTCACCTGCATTTAAACTACAAATACCATTAGATAATTCAAATGGGAGCATTGGTATAACTCTATCTAACATATATACGCTTGTCCCTCTATATATTGCTTCCTTATCTAAACTTGAACCCTCTTTTACATAATAACTGACATCTGCAATATGAACTCCTAATGTAAAAGTTCCATCTTGATTTTCTGAAATAGAAATTGCGTCATCTAAATCCTTTGCATCTTCACCATCTATAGTGAAAATATCTAAACCTCTAAAATCTTTCCTATTAGGAATATCTTTTTTATCTACTTTATTATTAATATATTTTACTTCATTCTTAACTTCTTTTGGAAATTTATCAGGTAAACCAAATTCTTTTATTATACATAACATGTCTATCCCAATATCGTCTTGATTACCAATAACCTCTACAATTTTGCCTTCAGTTTTTCTATCTTTTGTAGGATTTTTAGTTATTTCTACTAATACCTTTTGTCCATTTCTAGCTCCCATTGTATACTTCTTAGATATAAAAACATCTGTATCTACCTTTTTTCCATCAGGCACAACAAATCCAAAATTTCTACTCTTTTCAAAAGTTCCAACAATAAACTTTTTATCCTCAGATTTTTCTAATCTACTTTCTTTATCTCTTTGTTGATGTCTAGTTTTTCTTGATTTTTTATTATTATAGAATTTATTTTTCTTATTTTTTCTTCTCATTATTTTTTTATTTTTCTCCTTATATATTCATATAATATAATACCTGTCGCTACTGAAGCATTTAAACTTTCAGTTTTTCCAAGCATTGGTATTTTTATTTTTTTATCAGAAATTTTTAAAATTTCTTCACTAACTCCATTTGCTTCATTGCCAATTACAATAGCAATATTCTTATAATCAATATCATATATATTATGCTCAGTTTTTAAATCTGTAGAAACAATTTCGAAATTATTTTTCTTTATTTCGTTCAAAGTTTCTATTAGATCATTACTTTCTATTGCATTTACTCTAAATATAGCTCCCATTGTAGACCTTACAACTTTTGGATTATATATATCTGCACATTTATCAGATAATATTATTTGTCTTAATCCAATACTATCTACTGTTCTTAAAATAGTCCCAATATTTCCTGGATCTTGTATTCCATCTAATACTAATATTATATCTTGATTATAATCTATTTGATTAGTTTTTGACTTTTTTTCAACAACAGCCAAAATACCTTGAGGATTTAATACATCAGTTATATATTTAAATACACTATTATTAACATATATACAATCATATTTTGCAATTTCATACAAATAATTTAAATTCATACTGCTTTTTTCTATTTCTTCTTCACATATAACAATCTTTTTTATTATAGCTTTTTCTTGCATTGCTTCTTTTACTAATTTAAATCCTTCTACAATATATTCTCCGTTTTATATCTCTATATTTTTTATCTTTTAATTTCTTTATTTCTTTTATTGTTTCATTTTCTTTACTTGTTATGATTTTCATAATATATTATATCTCCTTTAAAAATTCATTTATTTCATCAATTATTTTGCTCATATCTTTAAGATAATATGTTATATATGGAGATTTACCTGGAGAAAACTTAACTCTTGTTTTGTATATTTCAATAATTTTTGTCACATTTTTCAAGTCAAATTTCTTTTCATTTATATAGAATAATATTTTGTCTTTCTTTTGTGAAATTTTTATAACTCCTATTTTCTTACATAAATTTTTTATTCTTGTTATATCTAATAAATTAATTATTTCCTTTGGTACATTACCATATCTATCTATAATATCATCTAAAACATTTTGAATATCTTCTTCATTTTTACATAATGCAATATTTTGATATATTTCTATTTTTTGACTACTATTATCTATAAATTCATCTGGAATATAACTTGATACATTTATATCTATTTGAACATCTGATTCTTCCTCAATTTCAATACCTTGCATTTCCTTAATAACTTCATCTAATATTTTGCAATACATATCATAACCTACTTGTGCTAAATGTCCATGTTGTAATTCTCCAAGTATACTTCCTGCTCCTCTTATTTCTAAATCTCTCATTGCTACTTTAAATCCTGAACCAAATTCAGTAAACTCTTTTATTGCTTTTAATCTTTTATCTGCTACTTCAGATAACATTTTATCTCTTCTATATGTTATATATGCATATGCTTGTTTATCTGATCTTCCAACTCTTCCTCTTATTTGATATAACTGTGCTAAACCAAGTCTATCTGCATTTTCAACTATAATAGTATTTGCATTTGGTATATCTATTCCAGACTCAAGTATTGTAGTACATACAAGTACATTTGTTTTTCCTTCTATAAACTCCTCCATAATATCTTCGATTTGTTTTCCTGTCATTTGCCCATGTGCATATACAACATTTGACTCAGGAACTAAATCTTGTATTTCATTTGCTTTTGTTTGAATACTTTCTACATTATTATATAAATAGAATACTTGCCCACCTCTTTCCAGTTCTTTCATAATTCCTTCTCTTACGATTTCTGGATCATACTCTAAAACAAAGGTTTGTACAGGTTTTCTATTTTGTGGTGGTTCATAAATAACAGACATATCTCTTATTCCTACTATAGACATATGCAAAGTTCTTGGAATTGGAGTTGCTGACATTGTTAAAACATCTACATTATTTTTTAATTCTTTAATCTTTTCTTTTGCTTTTACTCCAAATCTTTGTTCTTCATCTACAATTAGTAACCCCAAATCTTTAAACTCAATGTCTTTACTTAATAATCTATGTGTCCCTATTATTATATCTATTTCACCTAATTTAAGTTTTTTTATTATATCTAGCTGTTCTTTTCTTGTTCTAAATCTATTTAATACATCTACTCTAATTGGAAATTCTTCCATTCTTTCCTTAAAAGATTCATATTGTTGATTAGCTAGAATAGTAGTTGGTACCAAATATGCAACTTGTTTTTGATCCATACATGCTTTAAAAGCTCCTCTTATTGCAACCTCAGTTTTACCATATCCAACATCACCACATAATAATCTATCCATAGGTTTTGTAGATTCCATATCTTTTTTCATTTCTTCTATACATCTTATTTGATCATCAGTTTCTTTGTATGGAAAACTATTTTCAAATTGTGTTTGCCATGGAGTATCTTTAGAAAAAGCAAATCCTCTTGCATTCTCTCTTTTAGCATATAATTCAATTAAAGCTTTTGCAACCTCTTTTAAGCTTGATTTTACCTTTTTAGTAGTTTTACTCCATTGTTTGTCTGATAAACTGTTTATAGTTGGAGCTGATGTATCTCCAACACCTACATATTTTTTTATATTATCTAATTGATTAGTTGGAACATATAATATATCATCGTTTTTATATTTTATTTTAATATAATCTTTTGTTACATTGTCGGCTCTAATTGTATTTACTCCAACATATTGACCAATACCATGTATTTTATGAACTACATAATCTCCAATCTTTAAATCATCAAATACAATTTGCTGTGCATCTTTAAAAATAGAATTAGATTTTCTATTTGATTTATTAGTAGTAAATATTTCCTCTAAACCTATAACTAATAATTCAAAATCATAACTTTCAAAACCAGTAGATATAATACCAGGAGTAACAGTAACACTTCCTGGTATTATATCTTCATCTAAAGTTTGTTTATAACTATTTTGTATTTCTTTTTCAAATAATAATTTAGAGATTTTTTTACAATTTTCTTTTGAACCTCCAATTATTATTATTTTTTTATTTTTTTCTTTTGCTTCCAATATTTCCTTAAACAATATATCCATTCCAGAACGAAAAAATTTAACCTCCCTATAGTTAAACCTATATCCGTTTCTTTTTGCATGCATAATATTTTCATCAATATATTCTATATCTTGACTCTCTAAATATATTGTTTGTTTCTTATTAACCTTTTCTATTAATTCTTCATATTTTTCCATTGTTTCCAAAGCTTCCGGAAAAATTTTATTCTTTTCTATTAAATCTTTAATTATTAATTCATTATCTTTTAATACATTTTTTATTCTTTGTCTTATTTTATTTGCTTCATCTAAAAATACAATATAATTATCATCTAAAAAATCTACAATAGTACTTTGTTTTTCGTAAAACTCATTAAAATATTTATCAACTTTATTTAAATACCCACCATTTCTTATTTCATCAATATCTCCTATATCTCCATTTACTTTAGAAATCTTATAGCATATTTTTTCTAATGGCTCTACTAGTACAAATTCATTTGCTGGGAAAATATCTATTTTATCTATTGTTTCTGTTGAATGCTGTGTATATAAATTAAAATATCTTATAGAATCAACTTCATCTCCCCAAAACTCTATTCTGATACCTAGTTTTGAATTATATGATATATCAACTATTCCTCCACGTACACTAAATTGACCTATTCCTTCAACTACATCAAAACGTTCATATCCCAATTTAACTAATTTTTCTTTTACTTCTTCTAAATTATAATTTTCTCCTAATTTTATAGTCAATGATTCCTTATATAATTCATCTTTTGTTATCATTTTTTGAATAGATGCCTCAGCTGTTGTAACAACAACTTTTGCCTTTTTATTATAAATACTGTTTAAACATTCTATACGCTCATTCATTACATCATGACTTTTAGCTAGATAGTCATATGTAGTTATATCTCTTTTTGGAAAATAATATACATCATCTGTATAATATTTTAAATCTTTTATTAACTCTCTTGCTTGTAATTCATTATATGTAATTATACAAAGTGGTCTATCACAATAAAAGCTTGTTGCATATGATAGATGTATCTTTCCACCATTTGTTAACCCAGAAAGCATAATTGGATTTATTCCATTTTTTATATCATTTATATATGAATTAAACTTATTATATTTCTCTAAAATCTTTAACATCCCATCCATATATATAATCTCCTTTTTTGTTTATTTAGTGAGGTCTTCCTCCCTATAAATTTCAGACTAATTATTTATATCAAAAACTAATGTACTTTTTATGCAGTAACAATTCGTGGGGACCAGCAAGCTTACAGTCTGTTTTACAGACTGTGCGATGCTGGGAGTTACAAATAAAAAATACATTAGTTTTTGATTGTAAATTAATTTTCACTGAATAGTTACTTATTCCATCAAAGTTGTTGTTGATTCTGAAAGTTTTATATTATTTTGTTGCATAATTTCTAAAATTAAATCATTTACATTAGTTTTTACCTTTAAGTAATCCACATAAACTACAATATCTGTAAATAAAAATACATATATGTCAATTCCTCTACTTCCAATTTCAAAAAAAGCTACATTAACAGAATCTTGAATAACATTTGGTAATCTTTTTAGATTCTCTTCTAATTGTTTTACAAACTTCATTACATCATTATATGAAGTTTTAGGATCTAAATAAATATGTGACCTTATTCTTCTTTTATCCATTTTTCCATAATTAGTTACTGTACTATTTGCTAATACCCCATTTGGTATTGTTACCTCTGTATTATCAAATGTTATTATTCTTGTACTTCTAAAAGTAATATCTTCTACAGTTCCTGCATATTGTGTAGTTTCTATCCAATCACCAATTAAAAATTGTCTATCCATTATTATAGTAGCTCCACCTATTAAATTCTTAGCGACATCTTGTGCAGCCAAAGCAATAATTGCACTACCAATTCCTAAACCTGCAATTATTCCATTTAGATTAAATCCAAATTCAGATATTATCATAAATCCTGCTATTATATATATAATAGTTTTAAATATTTTACTAACAAAATTTCCAACTTTACCACTGCCTAAAAATTTAAATTTATCTTGTAATTTAATAAAAGTTTCAGATTCTGGATCTATTAGATTTGCTATACATCTTGCACCTAATATAATAACCAAAATTTTAAATATTTTTGTTACTACTAAAAATGCTTCTGCTGGCAAATTCAATACTAAAATACATATGTATAACCATACTACTATTAATAATAATTTTAGTGGTTTATATATCTTCATTTTTTTAATTTCTTTTTTAGTTTTTTTGAAATTAAATAATTTTAAAACTATATATGTTATTAACGGACTAATTATTACAAACACTACAAATATAGCTATTGCTACAAAAAAATCTAGCCATTGCTGCCATGAAATACTTTTTATTATATTTAATAGATTATTTATTTGCTCCATATACTCTTCCTCTTTCATATATATATTCTTTTGAATTATATCATATATCTTAAGTAATTTCCATTGGTTTATTATTTTTACTAAGGATTTTTTCTTGTCAAGTTTTGTTACTAAATTAACAAAACTTGTGTTTTTTTATTTTTTTGGTAATTGATTTACATTTTATATTATTTACTGTTTATAATACAATGTCTCTAATCTTATTTTGTATATACTTAAAATAGCCAAAGAAGGTAATATATAAAATTTATATATTACCTTCTTTGGCTATTTATTTGTAATAATTTAAATTATTCACTAATCTTCTCTAAATTTAATAATTTCTCCCATCTAGCATCTACAATTTTTTGAAATTCCTCTATCATCCATTCATTACCTGGTTTAAACATATGTTTAAATCTCTTTTGAGGTTTTAAAAATTCCTCTATAGGAAGTTTATTCTTTGGCTTATAATTAATTACATATTCGCCATCTATTACTTCGTATAATGGCCAATAGCAAGTCTCAACAGCTAATTTATTTATAAGCATTAAATCTTCTGTAGGATATCCCCATCCTCTAGGACAAGGTGCAAATACATTAAGGAATGTTGGTCCTTCTGTATAAATTGCTTTTTCAGCTTTTTCATAAATATCCTTAAAATTATTTAAACAAATAGTTTGAGCAGCATATGGTATATGATGATTTGCAAGTATCTCTGTCAAATCTTTTCTTACCTGTGTTTTACCTGGTATTTTTTTACCTGCTGGTGATGTTGTAGTATCTGCAAATTTTGGAGTTGCAGATGAACGTTGAATACCTGTATTCATATATGCACCATTATCATAGCACACATATACCATATCATGACCTCTTTCCATAGCTCCAGATAAACTTTGTAAACCTATATCATATGTTCCCCCATCACCACCAAAAGCTATAAATTTTGTATTTTTATCTTGTGGCAATTTACCTTTTTTCTTTAATACTTTATATGCAGCCTCTGCACCAGATTCAGCAGCAGCTGTACATTCAAAAGCTGTATGAAGGTATGAATCTGTCCATGCAGTATATGGATATATATATGTTGATACTTCTAAACATCCTGTTGCTACAGATATAACAGCATGATCTTCCTTATGCAATGCTCTCAATATCATTCTAACAGCAGGTGGTGCTCCACAACCAGCACACATTCTATGCCCAGAAGTTAATCTTGATGGCTTATTTGCCATTACATCTTTCAAATTATATGCCATTATTTATCATCTCCTCTCACTCCAAGATATCTATATGGATTTCCTACTTCTCCTGTTTCTACTATTTTTTGTAAATCATTATATACCTTTTCAATATCATCTTGAGTAGCATCTCTACCACCAATACCATAAATATAATTTACTGTAGGTACATTTACTTTATTAACATACATTGCAGATGTTATATCTGTAAACAAAGGTCCTGCAGCTGCATTTAAACTATCTGCTTTATCTAGTATAGCTACAGCTTTAATATTTTTTAATGCATTTGCAATTTCAACAGAAGGAAAAGGTCTAAATACACGAATTTTTAATACCCCTGCTTTTATTCCCTTTTCTCTTAATATGTCTGCTGTATGTTTTGCTGTTCCTGCAGTTGAATTCATACATACAATTGCGATATCTGCATCATCTAATTTATATTCTTCTATTAAACCATATTTTCTTCCAGTTAATTTTTCAAACTCTTTTGCCACATCTATAATTACTTGTTTTGCATTTTTCATAGCTTCAGCCTGTTGTCTCTTATGTTCAAATAAATATGATTGTAAATCTAATGGACCAACAGCAATAGGTTCTTTATCATTTAATAAATAATGCTTTGGATTATACTCTCCAACAAATTTTTTAACTGTATCATCATCTTCTAACACTATATTTTCTATAGCATGGGATGTAATAAATCCATCTTGACACACCATAAGAGGTAGTAAAACATTTTCATTTTCAGCAATTTTATGAGCCATTAATAGATTATCATAAGCCTCTTGATTATTCTCTGAAAAAAGTTGAATCCATCCAGAATCTCTAACTCCCATAGCATCAGAATGGTCATTATGTATATTTAATGGGCCTGATACTGCTCTATTTACTAGCGACATAACTATTGGCAATCTCAAACTTGAAGCAATATATATCATTTCCCACATTAATGAAAGTCCATTTGCTGAAGTAGCTGTCATAGCTCTTGCACCTGCAGCTTCTGCTCCAATACATGCACTCATTGCACTATGTTCACTTTCTACAGCTATAAATTCTGTATCAACAATTCCATTACTTACAAATGTTGAAAAATATTGAGGAATTTCTGTTGATGGAGTTATAGGAAATGCAGCTACAACATCTGGATTAATTTGTTTCATAGCAATAGCAGCTGCTTCATTACCACTTAAACGTTCTCTAATTTTCATTTTTACCTCCTACTTTGTAATTATTTGAATGCATTTCTATAGCTTTAAAAGGACATACTTTAGCACAAACTCCACATCCTTTACAAGCATCATAGTCGAAATCTTCTCTTTTTCCATCCTTATTTACTGGAATTGCATCATCTGGGCAAACAGGGAAACACAACCCACATTGTTTACACTTTTCACTTATAAATACAGGTTTTATTGAACGCCAAGAACCTGTTTCAAATTCTTTAGCATTTCCAGCATCACAAATAGTTCCACCTACTGTAATATCCTGCCAAGATACATTTTTGTCTATATTTTCTTTCATGTTATCCTCCTTTAAATCTTCTCAATTTCATTTAAAGCAATCTTAAGGGCTTTCATATTTCCTTCTATTACTTCTGGTTTTTTAGCAAATTTATGTTTAAAAGAACCTATCATATTATTTAGAAATTCTTCATCATCCATTATCTTGCTAATTTTAACAATTCCAGCTAACATAGGAGTATTTGGAAAATATCTACCCAACGCTTCCATAGAAATTTTTCTAGCATCTAATTTATATATTGCTCCATTGTATTTATTCAATTTACTCTTTAATGCATCTGCATCTAGAGTTGTATTTACAATTATTGCTCCATCTTCTTTTAAACCTGCTGTTACATCAACACTGTCTAAAAGAGAATCATCAACAACCACAACATAGTCAGGATAATAAATATTACTATGAATATTTATAGGATTATTACTAATACGATTATAAGCTGTTATAGGTGCTCCCATTCTTTCTGGTCCATATTCAGGAAATCCTTGAATATACTTTCCAGTATTAAAAGCAGCATCAGCTAATAATAATGAAGCAGTTTTTGCTCCTTGTCCTCCTCTACCATGCCATCTTATCTCTATTAAATCTTTCATAAAAGAACGTAACCTCCTTATAAAATATAGAATTAGTATATATTTATATATCACATATGTCAATAATTCTGACCGTTGATTCTTATCTGCAAACTTTTGCTAGAAGCAAAAGTTTGCGGTGAAGAGTGAATGGTGAATAGTTGAATGTAACATTCATAAAATATTTACTTTTATGAATGTTGATATTTTGACACAACTTAAATATAATAAATTAATCCTTTTTTCTGAAAAGGAGAAAGAGGTGAATCTATTGCGTACTTTGATAAAAATATTAGTCTTAGTTATTCTTTATCTGATTATTATAGATGACCAAGACTAATAAAAAGACTAGGTTCTGCACAAACCTAGTCTTTTTTATTACTATTGCGTACTTTATTGCATATGCTATATTTATTATAAAGCATATTTTATTATATGTCAAATGCGATTTTTTAGTACTTTTTTAGTAATTATATATAACTCTATTTCTGTACTTCTTTTCTAATTACTACATTTTTACCTTCTAGTTTTACCATTCTTACTGGTTGATTTCTCTCTTTTCTGTATAGTTCATACTCATATAGTAATACTAAGCTTCCTGCTGATGCTATAAATCCTAATACTATTATTAATATTGATACTTCTTTTCCTGTTGCTACTGTTACTATTACTGTCGCTTCTGCTTCGTTGTCTTCTGTATTTTCTTCATCAAATCCTGCCGGATTTTCTACATTACTTATTAATACTATATTTTTCTTCTCTCCAAAGTTTGTTTCGCTTGCTTTCCATTTTAATACTACTTCTATGTCTTTACTCTCTCCTACCTTTAATTCTACTGCATATTTCATTGTTCCATCTGTATTTACTTCCCATCCACTTGGATTATTGCTTGATACTTCAAATCCTTCTGGGATTTTTTCTACAACTTCTCCTGTTCCTTCTATTTCTCCAGTGTTGCTTACTGTTATTACATATCTTATCTCTACTGGGGTTGTTGTTATTTCTTTTCTATGTATTTCTACTTTGGTTAAACTTCCATTACTTACTTCTTTTTCTTCTCCCTTGATTGTTATTGTTTTTACTTTCTTACTTATTTCCATATTAAAGCTCATTTTTTCATAATAGTATATTACTGTTTCATCATTTTGACTTAATATTCCTTCTCTATTTACTGGTAGCATGTTTTCTACTATCTTGTAATATGGTATTTCTTTTTCTTCTGTTTTATATTTTTCTCCTACATATCCTTTTATTTCATATCCATATGTCTTTTCTTCTCCTGTCTCATCTTCATATGTTATATCTTCTTTTGTGTCTTTATCTACATATCTTACTGTTATTTTTCCACTTGGTATTTTCTCATAATAGTATGTTACTATTATCTCTTCTTCTGTCATTGTTCCTTCTGCATTTGTTGGTTCTGGATCTGCCTTTTGGTAATTGTCTATTTCTTTTCTTTCTGTTTTATATTCATCTCCTATGTTTCCTTCTATTATTTCATCTTCTGCTAATTTTTCTCCTGTTTCTTTGTCTATATAATGTACTATTACTCCTCCTGCTTTTATATGCTTATATACATATATTATTACTATATCTTCTTTTGTCATTTCTCCTTTTTCTTGTCCTTTTACTTCTACTAGTTCATATCCTTCTATTTCTTCTGCTTTTGTTTCATAATTTTGACTTACATATCCTTCTACTACTCTTTTTTCTAATATGTCTTTACCTTCTTCATCTTCATATTTTATGATTACTTTTGCTGGTGTCTTTTCATAGTAGTATATTACTTCTATTGTTCCTTCTTTATATTCTCCTCTTGTATTTTCTGTATCTCCTATTAATGTATAATTTTCTATATCTTTTGCAACTGTTACATAATCTTCTCCTACTCTTCCTGTCATTTCATCCGCAGTTTCTAGCTCTTTTCCTGTGTCTTTTTCCACATATTTTACCACTACTGTTCCTTCTATTTCTACTAGTACATCTTCTTCTGTTTCTACTGTGTTCTTCTCTTCTGTTTCATATAATTCTACTGTACCTTTTACTTTATTTGTTACCATACTTTCTGTTGCATCTAAATCTTTATATACTAGTACAATATTTTTTGTTATATCTACTTTATATGGCTCTTCTGTTTCATCTGTATTTATATGCTCTATTTCTTCTTTCCATGTTATTGTTTGTAATTCTTCGTTATATTCTCCTCCATCTAGATCAGATTTTTCTTCATCTATCTTATATGGTAATTCATCTACTATTGTTACAACTGCTTCTCCTATGTACTCATCTATTTCTGCCTCATAATGTATTGTATATGGTACTTCTTGATTTGATGCTGTTATTACTGTTTCTGTTTCTTTTGTTATATCACTCTTCAATGCTGTTTCTTTTAATTTATATCTGTTTGTTACTATTATTCCATCATCTGTTTCATTTATTTCTGGCTCTTCATAATATTCTAAGTCTCCTTCATTTGTTTCTGTCTCTACTACACTATATTCTATTTCTAGTCCTTCTTCATCATATTTATCTAAGTCTTTATATGTATGTTTCCATCCATTTTTACTATTTAACTCTACTTGTGAGTCTTCTACTGCCCATATCTACGACTTTCAGTCGCAATGAATAGTGAAAAGTGAAGAATGAATAATATATTTTGTAGAGTAAATAGAAAAATGAATTATTTTTGTGCTATATAGAATTAAACAAAGCACTTTAAATAATTTAAAATACTTAAAGTGCTTGTGTTTTTTTATTATTTACTCCTTATATATTCTTCTACTAACCTTATCAATTCCTCTGCCGTATCTAATTGTTCTTTAGTTTTTTGTGCATCTACAACAAATTCATCATCATAATCGCTATCTTCTCTAATAGTACTTGCATTTTGTATCCTTCTTCCCATTGATTTTGGAAATATTTCTGTGCTAATATAATTTTTATTAAAATAAGCTAATACATCCTTATGTCTTTTAAAATCTATTGGCTCTAATGCTAATACTGCTTTTATACTATGAAATATGGAGTAATATGCTCTATTATTAGCTGATTTATAAAATTGTTTATCATATAATAAATTTCCTGCTTCGAAATCTTCCCTTGCTTGATTAACTCTATGCTTTGCCAATTCTTTAGATACTTTGTGACTCACTTAATACAACTCCTTCTTTTTCTATATTCATATAAAATGGTAATGCCTCTAACCAATAATTAAACTTATCTATATTTTTTACTAATGGTGATAACATCACATCAAAATTATTATCAAACTCTATATCAAATGCTATATTTGATATTTGCTCTCTATATTCTATTATTTCTTCATCTGATAAGTCTGTTAGTATCATAATATCTACATCAGAATTCTCTTTATAATCTCCTCTTGCATATGACCCATATAATATAATCTTCTTTATTCTTGTTCCTAATAACTCATCTACTTTATCTACAAATTCTTGAATTATATTTTCAACTCTTTTAGGTATATTTGGCATATTAGTACTTCTCCTCTCATTATTACTTATTTGTATTATACCATATTATATTTTATTTTCAATTAGTTCTGTATTGAACCCAGAATAGCAATTTCTTTGTATCACTTACGAACACTGTTCGTCCCTACAAATGTGCAATCTTTTAAAATAAGTAGATAAGTTTAAGAAGATAATATAGTAACTATTTATGAAAAATATATCTTATAAAAGAAAAAACTAATATACTTTTTATGAAGTAACAATTCGTGGGGACCAGCAAGCTTACAGTCTGTTATAAATAATTATAACTTTCTTTAATATTATATTTTACAGACTGTGCGATGCTGGGAGTTACAAATAAAAAATATATTAGTTTTTTCGTAATAGACAAATACAAAAAATAGTTACATATTATCTTCTTAAACGGTTTATTATTTTGCTTCTCTTTATTTTTGACTTGTTGTCACATTTCCATCTATATTCTCAAATAATTCATCAAATTTTCTTTCTAATTCCTTTTGAATATCTAACTCTTCCTCCTCTTGAGTCTTTTCATCTACTACAATGTCTTCTTCTTTTTTTTCATCCTCTTGTGGCAATGTAGGTGCAAGTAAATCTTCAAACGGATCAACTTCAACTTCTTCTACTTTTTCTTTTTTACTTTCTTTTGGTTCATCAATTAATATATCATCAAATTCATCAAATTCGTCAATTTTATCTTTTTTATCTTTTTCATTTTTCTTTTTATCTTCTTTTTTATCTTCTTTATTTGTCGTTACTGGTATATCATCAAATAAATCATCTATAGAACCTATTTCTGGTTCTTCAACATTTTCTTCATCCACATATGGATTATATGGATTATACTTTCTCCAAACACCTCTATCTAAGACTGTTACATTGTTATGATCTGCAGGATATTGCTCTGCATATTTACTAGTTGGATGCTCAAAATAATAATATTTTCTAGCTTTAATTGGTTTAATACCCTTTTCAAATATAATACATAAATCATTATCCATTCTTCTTAATTCATCTGGTGTCATTAAAGCCCTTGCCATAGATTGATCTGATGTACTATATCCTTGTTTCTTACTATTTTTATCTCTACTTACAGAAACACTATCTTTTTTAATTGTTTTTTCACCTAAAGCCTTAGAAAAATACTCAACTGTTTTTTGTGAGTTACTTCCTAAAAATAAATGTGTATCACAATTTCCTAAAATAGTTTCATAAGAATCTTTATATATAGCTTCTAACTGATCTAAATTTTGCACTATAACACTAAAAGATATTTTTCTACTTCTACTTGTCGATATTTTTTTATCAAAATCTGGAATTCTTCCTATATTTGCAAACTCATCTAGTATAAAATATGTAGGAACCTTTAAAGCTCCGCCTTCCTTATCTGCAAAATCATATAATTGTTGAATCATCTGTGCAAAAAATATTGTAAGTAAGAAATCATATGCTGCATGTGTATCTGATGACATAACAAATACAGCTGTTTTCTTTCTACCAATATCTTCAAAATTAATTGTATTTGTTGATGTTAAATCTGCAATTTCTTTTGAGTCAAATTTTCCAAGCTTAGATTGCAAAGAACTCAAAATCGAACTATATGTTTTATCAGAAGCAAGTTCAACAGATTTATAATACATTCTAGCTGGATGATCATATGGTAATTGATTTATTAAATTAGATAACAAACTATCACCACTATTATTGCTTGCTGCTCTAACTAATTCTGAACAACTTGCTAAATTTTGTTCTTCTGGTGGTCTTGTTGATAACAAATAATATATTAAGGCTTTTAAAAGCATTTCAGACATATCATCCCAATATGGTTCACTACTACTATTTGAATCTGCTTGTCCTCTTATTATGGTATTTGCAATAACATCTACATCAAGTTCATTTCTTATATGGTGTAATGGATTATATCCATCACTATTTTTAGGATTTAACAGATTAAATATTTTTACTTCATATCCATTCGCTTTTAAATATCCAGCAACTTTATCATACAATTCCCCTTTTGGATCTGTAAATACATATGAACCTAATAATTGATATGCATTTGGAATAACAAAAGAAGCTGATTTACCAGCACCAGAACCACCTATTACTAAAACATTAACATTTCCTCTTTTATTTACAGGTAAATAATTTTTCTCAGCTAATATTATTCCTTTTTTAGAATCTAAAATTTTATATTGTTCTCCATGTTCACACCAATCACTAGATCCATGTTCAATATTCGTATAATCTTCCCCATCTGACTTTGCTCTAGCTTTTATTAAAGCAAAAATTAAAATTATTATATAAATAACTGTAAGCTTAGAAGAAGTCTCAACATAAACTCCCAAATTCGAGAATGCACCTGTTAATGAATCTAATGGCTTTGCAAACCAATTTATAGTCCCCTCAATTATTGAAAATAGACTTGTACCTCCTACATTTTCTGCATCAACTATAGCCATTGTCAATGGACAGCCTACTAATAAAAGTATAACTATCCACATAACAATGGCTATTATTATTGTCGCTTTATTCCTACTCAAAAAATCTCTTATTATATCCATAATATACTTCACCATCTCTTTTGTAATATATTATCTTTCTTTTTGTATGTCTTTTCCTTCTAATTTTATAACAATTTCCTCTGTTTTCCTATCTAAATCTACTGTTTTTGCATTTCTTAATTTTATTTTATTTTTCTCCACATCCATAAAACACATATTAATTTTCAACATAATTTCCTCCTTATTTTTTTCTATAATTATCTTTTACTTCAAATGCAAAATAACTCTTATATGGTTTTAATTTGCATTTGCCTTTTACTTCTTTAGTATTTTCATCAAAATATAATGTCGGCTTTATCTCCTCTGCTGTAACTGGATCGATTATAGAAATAGGTCTTTGCAGATTTGGTGTATATTTAAACTCTTTATATTCAACCTCATTTTCACTATATAATTTTTTAAACTTCATTGGTATTGGTTTTTTAGATATTCTCACTCTATCTTCTTCTAAAATACCAGTGTTTACAACAACTTTTTCTTTTCCAAATGAAAAAATAACTAGCTGATTTCCCATTGGAGAAGGGTTATTAACAAAAAAAGTCTTTTTCTTATAATCCCCAACTAATTCTTCTATGTAATCTAATCTTTCAACTGTATATTTAGGAGAATTTTTTGAAAACTCTCTTTCAGTTTTATTTACTTGATATATTACAGTGTTTACATCTTTTTGGTCTGTTATACTAAAGTGCTTTCCCTGCAATCTTTCTTTCATAAAAAACACCTCATTTCGACTTTTTTCATTTGTAACACACTCATTTATTATTATACATTTTTTTATAATTATTGTCAACCTGTTACAAACTCTTATGTTTACTATTTCATTTATTATTAGCTATATTCCTAGGATTAAATTTAGAAATTTTTGACATTTCTTCGAATAATTTCTTTTCTTCTTCACTTAATTTTTTTGGTACCAATATTTTAACTTCTGCAACTAAGTCGCCTCTTCCCCCTTTACCATCTTTATATCCTTTCTGTGGAATTCTAACCTTTTCACCACTTTGCATACCTTCTGGAATATATAAAGACACTTCATCATCAATAGAAGCTATTTTTACTCTTGTACCTAATGCTGCTTCCCATGGTGTTAAATATAAATTAGTTATTAAATTACAACCATTTAATTTAAACTTTTCGTTATCTTTAATATTTATTTTTATAAATAAGTCCCCATTTTTTCCACCATTTTGTCCTTCTTTACCTTGTCCAATCAGTCTTATTTTTTCTTTATCTCTAATACCTGATGGAACCTTTACACTAAAAGTCTTCATATTTCCATCAACAGTTCTTAGAGAAATTTTTTTACTTAATCCATAAAAAGCTTCTTCTATACTTACATCTACTTCAGTTTCAATATTTTCTCCCTTTATTATAGGTTTTTTGTTCTTCTTTAGTACTTCTTCTTTTTCTTCTCTTATGTTTCCAAAGAACATATTAAAAAAATCGCTAACTGGAGAATCTGAACTTCTTTTACTTTCTTCAAATTCTTTCTTTTTTTTATTTCCAACATAATTATTCCACATTCTATCATATTTTCTTTTAGATGAACTATTAGATAATACTCTATATGCTTCATTTATATCTTTAAATCTTTCTTCTGAAAATTTATTAGAAATATTTACATCTGGATGATATTTTTTAGCGAGTTCTCTATATGTTTGCTTTATTTCATCGATACTTACACGATTTGTCTCTAGTTCCAAAATTCTATAATAATCTTTGAAAATCATTTAAGAGCCTCCCACTATATAACTATGTAAAAGTATTTTCAGTCATTATATCATATTAGATATTAATTTGTGAATATCATATACAATTTTTTTAATGAATACATCCGCGACCTTTGGTTGTGGTGAAGAGTTAATAGTGAATGGTGAAAAGTGAAAAATGAATGATTGGCTATATAAAATATTTACTTTTCAATTATTGACATTTTGACACAACTTAAATATAATAAATTAATCCTTTTTTCTTAAAAGGAGAAAGGAGGGTTGTTTTTGAAAACAATTATTAAATTACTAGTTCTATTAATTATTTACTTAATTTTAAGAGATTTTAATGACTAGCAAAAGGAAAAGCTCAGGTTTGGCACAACCTGAGCTTTTTATGTTTTTGAAAACAATTATTTTAATTACTATAATTATATAGTATATTTTATTATATGTCAAATTCAATTTTTTAATAACATTTATTAAAAATATATAACTTTATCTGTAACTGTAAGTCACACCTTATTCCTCAAAAGCCAAATCAATTAGCTTATCAATCAAATCAGAATAATTTATTCCAGACTCGGGAATTTGACAGTTAATTAAATCAAAAATCTATGTAAGCATTGAAAGTGCTTAATTTTTTTGTCAAATTTTTCT